>NZ_LAVM01000136.1:0-7753 GCF_001083815.1 Nocardiopsis sp. SBT366
GTCCCTCGCTACTGGCAGGCCTCGCACTCGGGGTCCTCGATGCCGCACGCCTGGCCGTCGACGATCTCGAACTCGTCCTCGGGCTCGGGCGCCACCGGCTCGGCCACCGGGGCCGGGCTGGGAGCCGGGCTCTCGACGGGGCTGGGAGCCGGGGCCGCCACGGGGGCGGCCGGGGTGGAGGCGACCGCGTTGAGACGGCCGTCCGTGCCCTTGAGCGTGCTCTTCTCCACGTGGGTGGCGCTCTGCGAACGCAGGTAGTAGGTGGTCTTGAGACCGGAGCGCCAGGCGCGGCGGTACAGGGCGTCCAGCTTCCTGCCGCTGGGGGCGCCCATGTACAGGTTGAGCGACTGGGCCTGGTCGATCCACTTCTGGCGGCGCGAACCGGCGTCCACCAGCCAGTTGGGGTCGACCTCGAACGCCGTGGCGTACAGGGCCTTGAGGTCGTCCGGCACGCGGTCGATGTCGCCGAGGCTGCCGTCGTGCATCTTGAGCGCCGACACCATGTCCTCGTCCCAGAGACCGCGCTCCTTGAGGTCGCGGACCAGGTAGTCGTTGACGACGGTGAAGTCACCGGACATGTTCGACTTGACGAACAGGTTCCGGTAGACCGGCTCGATCGACTGGCTGACGCCGGTGATGTTGGCGATGGTCGCGGTGGGCGCGATCGCCATGACGTTGGAGTTGCGCATCCCGGTGGTCTTCACGCGCTCACGCAGGGAGTCCCAGTCCAGGGTCTCGCCACGGTCCATGTCGAGGTCGCCGCCACGGGAGTCGGCGAGCAGGCGCAGGGAGTCGATGGGCAGGACGCCCTTGCTCCACAGCGAGCCGTCGAAGCTCTCGTACGCGCCGCGCTCCTTGGCCAGCTCCATGGACGCCTCGATGGCGTAGTAGCTGATCAGCTCCATGCTCTCGTCCGCGAAGGTCACCGCTCCCTCGGAGGCGAACGGCGTGCGGATCTTGAACAGCGCGTCCTGGAAGCCCATGAGGCCCAGGCCGACCGGGCGGTGGCGCATGTTCGCGCGGCGCGCCTCGGGGATCGTGTAGAAGTTCACGTCGATGACGTTGTCGAGCATGCGCACGGCGGTGCGGACGGTGCGGCGCAGACGCTCGACGTCCATGCCGTTCGGGCCCACGTGCTGCGGCAGGTTCACCGAGCCGAGGTTGCAGACCGCGACCTCGTCCTTGCTGGTGTTCAGCGTGATCTCGGTGCACAGGTTGGAGGAGTGCACCACGCCGTTGTGCTGCTGCGGCGAACGCAGGTTCGACGGGTCCTTGAAGGTGATCCACGGGTGGCCGGTCTCGAACAGCATGGTGAGCATGCGGCGCCACAGGTCCACGGCGGGCATCTTCTTGGAGACCTTGATGCGGCCGGCCTCGGCCTCGGCCTCGTACTTCTCGTAGGCCTCGACGAAGTCCTGGCCGTACTTGTCGTGCAGGTCGGGGACCTCGTCCGGGGAGAACAGGGTCCAGGTGCCCTGCTCCTCCACGCGCTTCATGAACAGGTCCGGAACCCAGTTCGCGGTGTTCATGTCGTGGGTGCGGCGGCGCTCGTCACCGGTGTTCTTCCGAAGGTCGAGGAACTCCTCGATGTCGATGTGCCAGGTCTCCAGGTAGGCGCAGACCGCGCCCTTGCGCTTGCCGCCCTGGTTGACCGCGACCGCGGTGTCGTTGGCGATCTTCAGGAACGGGACGACGCCCTGGCTCTTGCCGTTGGTGCCCTTGATGTGGGAGCCGAGGCCGCGGACCGGGGTCCAGTCGTTGCCCAGACCGCCCGAGTACTTGGACAGCATCGCGTTGTTGCTGATGCCGTGGAAGATGTCGTGCAGGTCGTCGCCGACCGTGGTGAGGAAGCAGGACGACAGCTGCGCGCGGACCGTGCCCGAGTTGAACAGCGTGGGCGTGGAGGCCATGAAGTCGAACGAGCTCAGCAGCTCGTAGAACTCGATGGCGCGGGCCTCGCGGTCGTCCTCGTTGAGCGCCAGACCCATCGCGACGCGCATGAAGAACGCCTGCGGGAGCTCGTAGCGGACGTCGTCGCTGTGCAGGAAGTAGCGGTCGTACAGGGTCTGGAGGCCGAGGAAGGTGAACTGCTCGTCGCGGTCGGCGTGCAGGGCCTTGCCCAGGCGCTCCAGGTCGAACTGGGCCAGCGCCGGGTCCAGCTGACCGAGGTCGATGCCGCGCCCGACGTAGGCGGCCAGGTAGCTGGCGTAGCGGTCGTCCATGTCGGACTGGGTGGCGGTCTCGGCGGCGCCGCTGACGAAGCTGAGGGCCTCGGTGCGGAGCTTGTCGAGCAGCAGGCGGGCGGCCACGTACGAGTAGTTCGGGTCGACCTCGACGTAGCTGCGGGCGGCCATGACCAGGGCCAGCTCGACCTCGGAGTCCGCGATCCCGGGGAAGAAGCCCCGACGCGCCTCGGTGAGGACCTTCGCCGCCGAAACACCGGTGAGCCGCGCACAGGCCTCGGTTACGACGTGCTCGATCCGGTCGATGGCGGCGGGGGCGCCACCTCCGTTGGTCGGCGCGGGCCGAACGGATGCGGGCACGGCCTCGACGTCAAGGGTCATACAGCGGCTCCAACCTCGGTAAAGAAGAGTCCCGGCGGGGAACGGGGTTCACGAGTAGCAGACGCGCGGCTCGCACCGGCGGCCCACCGCACCGGATGCGGATGGACCCGCGACCGGCGGGTCGCGGCGACTCCCCTCGAAGCCCCCTCGTCTGCGTTGCTGATGGCGGGCCCTGGGACCCGCGGGTGACCTACTCAACCTCCGCTTCCCGGGGCCCCGTGGGGCCTCGTCGCGCGTGGCGGTCGTCGTTCCCGTCTGCTCACCAGGGAGGGAACCCCGGTGAACCACCAACGGGTCCCGATACTACATCTAGGGGGTGCCACCTTGGAACACCGCAAGATGATGGCGTGTCGCGGATTTCTCGGATTCTTCGACGGATGTCGAACACACGCCTGGAGCGTGGTATGAGTGCCCCACGGGCGCCCTGTGACAGGGCGTCTCCGGCCGGGTTCGAGGGCCTTCGTGGGGGGTGGGACCCAGCCTAGAACGTCGGCGGGGCGCACGTGTCCGCCCGACTCCCGGAGATCGGCCACAGGGCCGCGCGGATACGCCGGAGAAGGGTTCGCGCGACCCGGGATCGACGACCGAACCTGGCGTACCCGGTCGGTGTGGCTGCGGGAAACGGACCCTGGGAGTCCGGAGACGGCCGATCACGCCCCCGGCAGGGGCCGGGTCGGGGGCGCGTCAGAAAGCTCACTTCCCGGGGGTGTCGTCGGCGGCCGCACGGCTCGCCGTACCCCGGGTCGGGCACGCACGGGCGCCCGGCCGCGACCGCGTGTGCCGGTCAGAAGTCCAGGAGCATGTCCAGGTCGTCCTCTGCCAGGCCGAGGTCGGTCCGGATCCGGAAGCGAATGCGCAGGAGCTCGTCGAACAGGTCCCGGGCGTAGGGGGACAGGTTGCGGTTGCCGAACCAGCGCGCGCCCGAGGTGGCCCAGCGCTCCGCGCCCTCCAGGTCGTCGTGGGCGTAGAGGACCTCGGCCACGTGGATGTGGGTCTGGAGTCCGGGCTGGACCCCCTTCTCGAGCCGCTTCAGGTGCTCGTAGGCGAGGTCGCGCTCGTCCAGTTGGAGCAGCGCCCCCGCGCTCAGCGCGTGCGCGTCGACCACGGTCGGGCCGCCGTCGTCCATGGCCCGCTGGTAGGCGGCGCAGGCGCGCTCGAACTCCTGGGCGATCTCCCACTGCTCGCCGGCGCGTACGAACAGCTCCGCCCGGGTCACCTCGCTCCCCGCGTCGACCTGGTTGGCCAGGTCCAGCAGCTGGGCGGCGATCCGGCTGTGTTCACCCGACCGGACGGCGTGGAATTCCAACCGGTCGAGTTCTGCCGTCGTCACTTGGGTCAACCGCGTCGCCCCCATCCCCTACTCGCACTCGCGCGCGCCGGTCAGGGCCTGGCACGCTCCAGTGCCTGCCAGAACCCCTGGCGCAGTCCGTCACGGACCTCGTCGCGCAACAGGTGGTCGATCGGGAGCGAGGAACCCTGGAGCAGCCTCGCCTCCAGGTCGGAGGGCATCCTCGGCCTACGAGCCAGGACAGCCTCCACCCACAGGGCGGGCGCCTCACGAGCGATCGACTCCGCGAAGTCGTTCCCTTCCTTGTGCGCGACATGCACCGCGTCATCAACGGTATGCGCGCCGGAGCCCGTCTGTTGGGTATATCCAGGACTAGGGTTGGATTCCTGGTATCCAGCCGTACCGAACCGGCTGTCGTACTCGGGACCAGTAGGTCGCCGTTCCCCGAAACCGGGGGCGGCGCCACCGCGGCGAGCGGTGTCAGTTGCCGTACTGGTCCCATAGGTAGGGTTTGTGTCCGCCCCACCTCCGAAGCCTGCTTCGTCACCGGGACCGAACCTCAGGTCCGGGCCGGGCGGAGGTGAGTTTCTCTGCGGTGGCCCCTGCTGGAAGTCGGCGAACGAGGCCTGCGGACCGGTCCCCGTGTCGAAGGACCGCTGGGGTCCCGTCCCGTTGAAGGACGGCTGCGGCCCGGTCCCGTTGGTGTATCCGGGCTGGGCGCCGGGCATCGGCTGCCCCGGCTGCTGCCCCTGTACCGGTCTGCCCTGGAGGCCGTAACCGCCCTGTTCCATCCCGCGCATGGACGGGTGCCCGCCAGTGCCGGAGGGCGGATATCCGCCCTGGCCGTTGGGGCCGTGCCCGTTCTGGGCCGCGTGGACGTTGGGCGCGGGATGCGACCCGGAGGCACCGGGGTAGGAACCGTTGCCGTTCACCCCGGGCGGGGCCTGTCCGCCTGAGGGGAAGCCGTTCGCGTCGATGCCACCGGAGGAGGGGCTCTCCGAGCCGGGCCCGGCCAGGTGGTCGACGCCGCGCTGCTGCGCTATCGAGCGGCGCATCGCACGCAGCTGCTCCATGGCGCTGCCCTGGGGCACGGGCTGTCCGCCGGTGCCCGCGAACATCGCCTCGAGTCCGCCGGTGGAGGTGTTGACCGGCTCTCCCCGGTTGGAGCTGGTCGGCGACGACGCGGGCTGGCGCGGCTGCGGGGTCTCGGGCTGGCGCGGCGACTCGGGGGCGGACCGGCCGCGGCCGTTGGCGAAGGGGGTGGTCGTCTTGGCGGCGGTCTCCTGTGTGGAGCCGCCACCGGACAGGAGGTTCACGTGGGGGCGCAGGTGCCCGGCGCCGATCTCGATGAGGTCGTCGCTCTCCCGGCGCAGGGCTCGGGAGATGGTCCAGTTGCCCTCCACCGAGATGTGCACGACGGTGACGCGCACACCCATGTCCTGGACGTCGGCGACCACGGGCGCCATGTCCTCGTCGCCGCTGACCAGGACCGCGTCGGAAAGGACACCGGTGCGGGCCAGGGTGGTGAGGTCCCGTTGGACGTAGCTCTCCACGCCTTCACGACGTCCCGGCCGTATCCGGGCGGCCCGGAACTTGACGCCGGGGATGTCGGCGATGCTGTCCTGTTCCTGGGCCCGCCGGTCGTCGGCGACCGCCTCGTACCAGTAGCAGCGCAGGAGCGGCAGCCCCGTCCGGTCCCGAGCCACCTCGTTGAGGAACTGGACGAGACCGGAGTAGTCCCAGGCGACGGAGTCCCGGTTACGGGTTCCGTGCACGGCCATCGCACCGTCGGCGAGAAGGTATCCCGCGTCGACGAACAACGCGCAGCGGTCCACGTGACACCGCCCCCTTCCCTGTCGATCTCTGGGGCCATATCCATGACCGGGGCACAGCCTAGCCAAGTCTGTCTCGTTTTGCGTGCCATCGACGAATACTTACAGTTACTAACCTGCTACGCAAAGGAGGCCCTTCGGGGTCGCGCCCGCTCCTGCGGATGCCCCACCAGGCCCGGAAGGGCCACGCAAGGGGCATCCCGGCCACCGGCCTCAGGTGCGCATCGGCGCGGTGAGGGCGACGACGCCCACCAACACGGCGTCCTGACCGGACGGGATTCGGATATCCGATTCGCGCCCGAGTACCGCGTCGAATCGGACCACGTCGGTCCCGAACGTCATCGGATCGCCCACCGCCCCGCGCGCGGAGCTCACGAAGGCGTTGTCGACGCTCCCGTGTCCGCTGGTCGGTGCGACCGGGGTCCCGCCCACCGTCACCCGGTCACCGGCGAGGTCCGCGTCGCCCTCCCAGGCCACCACGTCGAACCGGGCCGGGACCGACTCCGGCAGCAGACCGGACACCGGGAAGCGCGCCCCCTCGCCGTCCTGGAAGACCGCGGTGGTCTCGTCCAGCACCATCGCCTGGTGGTAGCCCTCCACCGACGGGTCCTCCATGACCACCACGAGACTCCATCCGGCGTGGACGCCCCTGCCCTCGCGTGCGGGGACGTCGCCGACCCACCACTCGCCGCCCCCGCCCGACCGGACCAGCTCGGTGACGTCGGCGAAGGCCTGGTAGGCGCGGTAGCCCGGCAGGTCGGCGGTACGGGTGTCGGTCGCGGTGACGGTGGTGTACGCGGCCATGCCGGGGCCCCTGACCCGCGCGGTGGGGGCGCCCGGCTCCCCCGCGGCCGAGAAGTACAGTCCGGCCCAGCGCACCGTTCCGCCCTCGGGGAGGTCCCAGGTGGCGGAGCTGGAGGAGGTGGTGGTGGGGTCCTGGTCGCGGTCGAGCGGGGCCATCACCCAGTTGTCGTTGTCGAGCCGGTCGCCGATCCGTTGGCGGGCGTCGGCGCAGACCCCGGGGGCCTCCTCCTCTTCCCCCTCCTCCGCGTACCCGTCCTCAGGGGGTTCGACGGGGTCCGGGGACTCGGGGATCTCCTCCGGGGAGCCGTCACCGGACTCTTCCTCGGGCTCGTCCCGTCCCTCGGGTGCGCCCTCCGTGTCGTCGTCGGCCCCATCCGGGGCGTCGCTCGGGTCACCGCCCTCTCCGAGGAGGTCACCGATTCCCCCGCCGAGTCCGGGAGAGACGGGGGTGACATCGGCGGGCGCGCGGCTGAGGTCCGCGTCGTCGGGTGGTGTGACCACACCTTCCTCCGGCGGGACCACCGCGCCCTCGTCCGGGAGTTCCAACGAGCCGCCTCCCGGCCAACCCCACCAGGGCCAGGGCCATCCGCCCTTCGGGGGGTCCGGCTCGGCGCAGGTCAGGAGGGCGTTCCCGACCGTTTCGGTGCGTACCTGCCCGGCGGTGGCGTAGCGGGCGGCGATCCCGTCCGGGGTCACCCCTCGCTCGCCGACCGCCTCGAATCTGACCTCACCCGAGGAGATCACCACGCTGGCGGGGACGTCCACGTCGGCGTCGGCGGCCACCCGGACGTCGAGGAACTGGGTGCTGTTCTCCCCCTCCGCCATCCCGGTGCGCACGCACTCGCCGCCGCCACTGCCGGTCGAGCAACCCCAGTCCCCGTTCCCGACGGCCATCGGGACCGCGTTCCCGGCGCCACCGGAGGAGATCATCTCCACCCCGGGCGGCAGGGTGATGGCGGCGACCACGTCACCGGCGGTTGCCGCGCCCACGTTGAGCACGTCCAGGACCATGATCCCGTCGCTGCCCGGCACCAGGGCGCCGACGGGGTCGATGCCCGCCGCGAACTCCGGTCCGGGCTCCTCCGGTTCCTCTGGCTCCACCGCGGGCGGGGTGTCCTCCGGGGCCTCCGGCTGCGGCGGGGTCCCGGGCGAAGGCTCCGGCGCGGCCGGGACGTCGGCGGGCACCGAGGGCACGGGCAGCGGTGCCGGTTCGGGTTCCGGGTCGGCCGGGTCCGCGGGGTCATCGGGGGCGGCCGGGTCCTGGG
>NZ_LAVM01000137.1:0-7597 GCF_001083815.1 Nocardiopsis sp. SBT366
CCCCCTGCGGGGCGACCTCGCCGACCAGGTCGTCCCCCCCCCCGAGGGCCGCCCCGCCGTGGAACGCGACTACCGGGTCGTCACCCGCGACACACCCCGGCGTGGGGGGACCGCGAAGCGCTACGCTCGGGCCCGTGGCCTCCTCCGACTCCAGCACCTGCATCTTCCCCGGCTGTACCCGCCCGGTTCCCCGGGGCTCCTCCCCCGGTCGCCCTCCGCAGTACTGCGACCTGCCCGAACACACCCGCTGGCGGGCGTGGAAGGAACGGCAGCGACTGGCCCAGGAGGCCGAGAACGCCGAGGAGGCGGCCCGCGCCGAGACGGACGAGAAGACGGCGGCCACGGCGCCCGCGCAGGGCGGGGAGCCCGTGACCGCCGCGCGACTGCGCGCGGACGACCTCCTCACCAGGTTCGCCGTCCAGGCCGAACAGCTCAGTGCCACCCTCGACTCCGCGACCGAGGCCTTCTCGACGATGTCCGACCCGGCCGCCGCCGAGGCCCAGGTGGAGGCGGCCCGGCTCGCCGCCGCCCGCCAGGTGTCGGAGGCCGACTCCGCCCGGTTGGAGGCGGAGAACCGGCGCCGTGAGGCCGAGGCGGCCCGCCGCTCAGCGGAGGAGACCACCGCCGCCGCCGTGTCCGCCACCCAGGAGGCCGAACGCATGGCCGAGGAGGCCCTGCTCCGCAGGGACACCGCCGAGGGCGAACGCGAACACCAGGCCGAACTGGCCCGCACCGCCGTGGCCGAGCGCGACGCGGCCGTGGCCGAGGCCAACGCCGGGCTGGCCGCCGCCGAGCACCGGATCACCGAGACCGCTGAACGGGCCCGCACCGAACTCCTGCGGGAGAGGGCCGAATCCGCCGAACGCCTGGAACGGGTACAGGTGGAGGCCGAGCGCCTGCGCACCGACCTGGCCGAGCAGTCCCGTCGTCGGGACGAGGCGGAGCTGGCCGAGCGCGGCGCACTGGCGCGGGCCGAGCACGCTGAGGAACAGGCCGCCCGCAACGCCGCGGCCCTGGAGACCGAGCGCGCCCGGTTCGGCACCGAGCTGGAGCGCGCCCACCAGAGGCTGGAGTCCGACCGGGTCGCCGCGGAGGCCGAGCGCGCCCGCCTCACCGCCGAGCTGGAGCGCCTGACCACCGAGCTGGACGCCCAGCGACGCAACTCCGAGCTCACCCTCACCGAGGCGCGGGAGGCGGCGGCGGCTCGCCTGTCCGTGGCGGAGGAGGCGCGGGACCGCGCGCTGGAGCGGGCCGAGAGGGCGGAGACCGACCTCAGAGGGGCCAGGGAGGCCGCCGCCCAGAGTGCCTGATCGAGCACATCTGCGACCTACGTGCCCTTTCGTCACGGTATTTCGGCTTAGGATGGCCACGTGCGAGATCTGGGAACCACTGGCGAGACCGGCCCGATGAACCTGGGCGGGGAGGAGTCCGCCAAGACCCCGGAGCGCGTCACGGTGGGTGAGCGTCCGCGACCGCGCGTCGACATCAAGGCGATCTTCGGCCTGGAGGCTGGCCCCTGGGCCTGGACCACCGCACTCCAGGCGGCGATCGCGATGACCGTCTCCTTCGCCCTGGCCTCGGTCATCTTCGGACCCCAGATCGGCACCCTCGCCGCCCTGGGCTCCATGACCGTCCTGTACGAGAAGAAGACCCCCTACGCCTACCGCGCCGCGGCCCTGGCCCTGGTCGGGCTGGGGTTCGTCGCGGCCGTGACCGTCAACTCGTTGGCCGCCTCGCTCTCCCCTTGGGCGGCGGTGGCCTCCATCGGGCTGACGGCCGGGGTCGCCACCTGGGTGTGTGCCGCCTGGCGGGTGGACAAGCCCGGAACGATGTTCTTCGTGCTGGTCGCCACCATCTCCACCATCGCTCCCGGCGGCCTGGCCGAGGTACCCCTGCACGCGCTGGTCGCCGCCCTCGGTGCCGCCGTGGGGTGGACGGTCTCGATGTCCGGCGCCCCACTGCGTGCCCGCCACCCCGAATACAGGGCGGTGGCAGCGGCCTACCGGGGGCTGGCCACCCTGCTGCGGGCGGTGGGCACGGCCGAGCTCGACCACGCGCAGCACGCGGCGTCGGTGGCGCTCGCCGAGGCGTGGCGGATCGTGCTGCTCGGCCAGACACGCGGCTACCGCACCACGACCGAGGCCGCGCGCCTGCGGGCTCTGCTGCGGTGGGTCTCCGACATCCACCTGGCCGCGACCCAGGTGTGCATGGCCCGGCCCACCGCGCTGCCCGAGCAGGCGGCGGACTTCGCCGACCAGATGGCCCTGGCCGTCGCCGACCCGACCAGCGCCCCCGATCCGGACTCCCTGGACGACCTGCGCCGCGGCATGCGCCCCCGCTCCCTCGAGGCGCGCCTGTACAACCTCCTGTCGCGGGCGGCCCAGTCCGCGCGGCGCGGTTCCGATGAGGAGGAGAACGACGACGACCGGCGCACCGCCGACCTCCATGACGACCGCTACCCAGCGCTGTGGAGCTCGCTGCGCTCCAGCCTGAGCGGCGACTCCCTGATCCGACCGACCGCGCTGCGCATGTGGCTGACGGTGACGCTCGCGGGCGCGTTCGGCCTCTCCATGGGCCTGGACCACTACTACTGGGTGGCCCTGACCACCACGGCGGTCCTCCAGGGCGGCAACGTGGTGCTGACCCTGAACCGTTCGGTGCAGCGTTCGCTGGGCACCCTGCTGGGCGTGCTGGGCGGCGTCGCACTGCTCACGTTGGACCTGCCCCTGGTCGCGGTCATCCTCGCGGCCGGTCTGCTCCAGGGCGCCACCCAGCTCGTGGTGGGGCGCAACTTCTTCTACGGCTCGGTGCTGCTGACCCCGATGGCGCTGTTGCTGTCGTACACCGCCAACCCGTACCCCGTCACCGAACTCGCGGGCTCCAGGATCATCGACACCCTGGTGGGTTCGGCCTTCGGCCTGGTGGGTGCGCTGCTGCTGTGGCGGCGGGCCTCGGCCACCCGGTTGCCGCAGGCCATCGCGAACGTCCTGGCGAGCACCCGCCAGTGCATGATGGCGGTGCTGGACCAGGACGTGGAGATCACCGAGGAGCGCCGCTACCGCCTGCGCCGCGACATGAGGGCCGCCCTCGTCAGCCTGCGCGGGGTGTACGACAGCGCGATCGGCGACGTCCCCCGGGCCGCCTCCACGCGCCCGCTGTGGCCCGTGGTGGTGGCCACCCAGAGGATCGGCTACCTGGCCCTGGCCGCGCTGTCGCAGGACCGCAGCCCGAACCCCGCGGGCACCATCACCCTCCAACGGGTGGACCTGGCCTTCCACGAACTCATCTCCGCGATGGAGGAACGCCGCACCCCGAGGCTGGGCGCGCTGCCGCGCCTGCCCGCCTATCCGAGGATCAACATGGAGCTGCGGGCGCTGGCCAACTCGATGACCAGCGCCGTCGCCCAGGACGAGCGTTCCGCTCAGCAGGAGGCCGAGCGCCGGGCCCAGCGCGAGCGGCGCCGCGCCCAGAAGGACGTCGACGCCGACCTGTAGTCACGGGAGGGTCGGGGCACCCTCCCGTCCGGTGCGGGCCCCGAACCTAGGCGACCACCGCGAAGGCCCGGACCGGGAACGCGGCCATCCCCCTCACCTTGGCGGGGACCGCGTGGAACCGGAACCCCTCCTGCGGCAGCCCGTCGAGGAGGCACAGGTGGGTGACGATGGGGACGCCCGCGGCCAGGAGGGTGGCCTGGGCGGGGCGGGCCCCCTCGGTGTGGGGAGCGGTGTCGTCGACGCTGACCGAGTCGATGCCGACCAGGGTCGCGCCGGACTCCACCAGGGCCTTGGCCGCGGTCTCGGTCAGGTGCGGGTGATCGAACGAGCCGTAGGCCTCGGTGCGCCAGTGCCGGTCCCAGCCGGTGCGGACCAGGACGGCCCGGCCCCGCAGGTCGAGTCCGGCGAAGGCCTCGGGTCCGATCTGGTGGCCCTCCGTGGCGGTGACCACCACTCCGGGGAGGTCGGCGACGCGCTCCAGGTCGAGGTCAGCGGGGTCGGCCCCGTCCCGGTAGCGGTGGGCGGGGATCTCGAGGTGGGTCCCGGTCGCTCCCACCATGTTGACGCGGCCGCTGCTGTCACCGTGTCCGGGGACGGCCCCCGCGACGGTGGTGCTCTCCTCGATCGCCGGTCGCGGCAGGCCGGGACAGGTGTTCATCCCGTCGGTGATCTGGTGGCTGACATCGACCAGTTTCGCCATGGCTGTCTTCCTCGTTCGCGTCCGGAGGGGACCTCCGACCTGGATCAGAGGTCTAGACCATCAGCCTAGCGCGCGTGTCCCAGGTCACGGCAGTGTTCCACGGCACCGACTTCGGCGGACCTGGCCCCGGCGGCCCGTCCCGAACCCGGATAAGCTCTGGTGGCGCGGTCGTGGGCGGCCGACTCCCCTCGAGCCCGCACACCCGCGTTTCCCGCGCGTACTCCGCGACCCACCGAGAAGGGGCTACCTGTGTCACCGTACGGAGCGGCCAAGGCCGTCGTCGCACCCGTCACCCGTGTGGTGTGGCCCCAGAAGGTGGAGGGCGCGCACCTGGTGCCGGAGAGCGGCCCGGTGATCCTGGCCGCCAACCACCTGTCGAACATCGACCCCCTCTTCCTCGGACTGGCCTGTCCACGGCAGGTGCGCTTCATCGCGAAGAAGGAACTCTTCAACGAGAGCACGTTCTTCCGGAGACTGCTCTCCCGCGCCCTGAAGATGCTGGGGCCGGTCTCGGTGGACCGCCGCCCGGGGCAGAGCTCCCAGGAGGCGATGAACAACAGCGTGGAGGTCATCAAGGGCGGCGAGGTGTTCGGCATCTTCCCCGAGGGCTCGCGCTCCCCCGACGGTCGCCTGTACAAGGGGCAGACCGGCCTGGCGTGGCTGGCGCTGAGCACGGGGGCACCCGTGGTCCCGGTCGCGCTCACGGGAACCCAGCGCATCCTTCCTCCCGGCAGCAGGCTCCCGTCGTTCAACCGCGTGGGAGTGCGTTTCGGGGAGCCCGTCGACCTGTCACCCTGGGAGGGCGCGGCGGACAGGGCCAGGTCGCGCAGGGAGGCGACGGACGCGATCATGGGCGCGATCGCCAAGCTGTCCGGCCAGGAGCAGATCTCCCGATACGCTGCCTCCGTCAAGGCGGAGCTGGAACAGTGACCTTCCCCACAGTCCTGACGGGGCTGAATCCTCCTTGACGAGGCGTTGACCCCAGACTGAAGGCCCTTTCGGCGAGGCCGGACCCGGCCTCCCGCCTGGATCGCGGCCACGGGGCGGCGGTCCGGAGCCTTCCCCCCTCCCTGGCGGGGTGAGAAGAATTCCCTACCCTTATAGTAGGTTTTTCCGGTGGCGACATCGGATAGATTAGGCAAGCCTTACCTATGGCGTCCGACCCTGGCGCGAAGACTTGGAGCTGTGCGATGACGCGACCACTGCGAGTGGGAATCGTTGGTGCGGGCCCCGCGGGAATCTACGCCGCGGACCTGCTCACCAAGGACGAGACCCTGTCCTCGTGCGGCACGTCCGTCAGCATCGACATCCTCGACAAGCTGCCGTCCCCCTACGGCCTGGTCCGCTACGGCGTGGCCCCGGACCACCCCCGGATCAAGCAGATCCAGGGTGCCCTCCACAAGATCCTCGACAAGCCGGAGATCACCTTCTACGGCAACGTCGAGTACGGCGTGGACCTCAAGCTGGAGGACCTGCGCCACCACTACGACGCGGTCATCTTCGCCACCGGCAGCGACCGCGACCGCCCCCTGGACATCCCCGGCGTGGACCTGCCCGGGAGCCACGGCGCCGCCGACTTCGTCTTCTGGTACGACTCCCACCCGGACGTCGCCCCGTCCTGGCACGTCGACGGCACCAGCGTCGCCGTGATCGGCGCGGGCAACGTGGCCGTGGACGTCGCGCGCATCCTGGCCAAGGACGCCGACGACCTGCTCTCCACCGACATCACCGACAACGTCTACGAGGGTCTGCGCGCCAAGCAGATCACCGACGTGCACGTGTTCGCCCGCCGGGGCATCGCCCAGTGCAAGGCCACCCCGATGGAACTGCGCGAGCTGGACAAGCAGCCCGGCGTCGAGGTCCTGGTGTACGCCGAGGACTTCGAGATGGACGAGGGCAGCCTCCGGGCCTGCGACGAGTCCAACCAGGTCAAGACCAACGTCAAGGTCCTCCAGAACTGGGCGATCCGCGACGAGCGCGGTGCCGAGCGCCGCCTGCACCTGCACTTCCTGCACTCCCCCGTGGAGATCCTCGGCGAGGACCGGGTGTCCGGCATCCGCACCGAGCGCATGGAGCTGACCGGCGACGGCAACGTCAAGGGCACCGGCGAGTACGTGGACACCGAGGTCCAGGCCGTCTACCGGGCCATCGGCTACCTGGGCTCGCCCCTGACCGACCTGCCCTTCGACGAGGAGCGGGGCGTCGTTCCCAACTCCGAGGGCCGCGTCCTGGACCTGGACGACAGGCACGTGGACGGCGTCTACGCCACCGGCTGGATCAAGCGCGGCCCGGTCGGCCTGATCGGCCACACCAAGGGCGACGCCCTGGAGACCGTCACCAACCTCGTCGCCGACCGTGAGGCCTTCACCCCCGCCGCCGAGCCGGACCCGGTGGCCTTCCAGTCGCTGCTCGCCGAGCGCGGTGTCGAGTTCACCACCTGGGAGGGCTGGAAGCGCATCGAGGCCCGCGAGGAGGAGCTGGGCGCCGAGCGCGGCCGCAAGCGCCTCAAGCTGCTCACTCGCCAGGAACAGACCAGCGCCGCACGCCAGGCGTAGCCGCGTGTGAGCTTCCCGGCCGGTCCCGTACCCCTTTGCGGGACCGGCCCTTCGTCTTTCCCCGATCCGGCCCGTGTGTCACCGTGAGATTGCGCATGGAGCTCTCCCCGGGTTCGTGGAACAACTCCTCGGACGTATGGGTTAGAGTCACTGTTGGTCGGTGTGGTAGCAAGTGTCCCCCGGGCCTCAACTATTGCCTTCGCGGAATACCGTGTCCGGCACCCGCCCCCTCGCGGGTGGGCTGATCGGACGGTCAGGAGCCCCGTTGTGCCCCGCGCCGAGAGGCGACCGCCATGCCGACCTCATCCTCGTGCCCCGCTCCCACCGAGGTGGGAGCGGGGCATCGTGGTATCTCCAGGAAAACGCAACGAAGGACGGTCAGGCGTGGACGAACGGTCCCCCCGGCAGCCGGATTCCTCCGGGCCGCCCGAGGATTCGGACGGTACAGAGGCGCGTCGACCGCGCCCGGAGAACCCCTACCGCATTCCGGAACGACCCTCAGGTGCCCGCCCCTCGGACACCGGGAACTTCGGGTTCGAGCACCCTCGCCCGGCTGACCCGCCGGTGTCGGAGCCGGAGTCGTGGGGCACCGGCAACGGCCAGTACGGCGGCGAGTCCGCTCCGACCTCCGGTGGTCTCGACGGAACGGACGAATCCTGGGGCTCCCCGTACAGGGGTTCGCGGCAGGAGTCCGAGCCGGAGTCGGCGCCCGCCGCCCCGGAACCCTTCGAGCCGTGGGGCTCCCCCGGCGCGCCCAAGTCCTCGACGGAGAGCTGGGACGCACCGTCCGAGTCGCGGACCCCCTCCGAGGACTGGGGCACCGACGCCGCCCCCGAGCCCCCGTCCGA
>NZ_LAVM01000138.1:0-7464 GCF_001083815.1 Nocardiopsis sp. SBT366
GGGTGGGGGTGGCCAACACGATGGTCATCTCCGTGCTGGAGCGCCGGGGCGAGATCGGTCTGCGGCGCGCCCTGGGCGCCACCCGTCGCGACATCCGGGGCCAGTTCCTGGTGGAGGCGATGGCCCTGTCCGCGCTGGGCGGGGTGTTCGGGGTGCTCCTGGGTTCCCTGGCCACAGCGGGGTACGCGCTGCTGCGCGGCTGGCCGGTCTCCCTGCCCTGGTGGGCGGGGGCGGGCGCGGTGGCGGCGACGGTGGTCATCGGCGCGGTGGCCGGGATCGTGCCCGCCCTGCGGGCCGCCGCGCAGCACCCCACCGAGGCGCTCGGCACTGCTTGAGCTCCCGGCACCGCCTGAGCTCCCGGCTCCGTCTGAGCCCCGGGTCCGTGAACCACGGCGGCCCGGACCCGGTACTTCCCGGGTCCGGGCCGCCGACCGGATTGGATGCAGCCGATCGTGCGTCACACCTGCGTGCCGTCGGAGCCCGGCACCGGTACTTCCACCCCGGCAGGGTGCTGCCGGGGTTGTGTCTCACGGCTGTGCGTTGGAGCCCGGGACCGGCACCCTCCACACCAGCACGGTGCCACCCTCCTCGCCCCTGCCCGCGCTGAACCCGCCGCCCAGCGCCTGGGCCCGCTGGTCCAGGTTGCGCAGGCCACTGCGGCGGCCCTCCTCGGGCAGCCCCACCCCGTTGTCGGTGATGGTCAGGACCAGGGTGGTGGGTCGGCCGGTGGTCGACTGCTCCTCCACCGTCACCGAGACGTGCACCTCCGTGGCGCGCGCGTGCCGGGCGACGTTGGTCAACCCCTCACCCAGGACCGCCAGCAGCTGTTCGCCCACCTCGTCGGGCACGGACGCGTCGATCGGGCCGTCCAGGCTCACACCCGGGTGGCAGCCCAGACTGTGCGCGGTGTTCTCCGCCAGCCGCAGGATCTGCCCCCGCAGCGACGTGTCCCGTCTGCTCGGCGGGTGCTGGAGGTCGAAGATGGTCGACCTGATCTCCCGGATCGTGCTGTCCAGCTCGTCGATGGTGCGCTGGACCCGCTCCTCCGCCTCCGTGGAGCCGATGAGCCGGACCGTGCTCATGAGGGTCATCGCGGACGCGAACAGCCGCTGGATCACCACGTCGTGCAGGTCCTTGGCGATCCGGTCCCGCTCCTCCAACACCACGATCCGCTCGCTGTCCCGCCGGGCCTCGGCCAGCTCCAGTGCCACCCCCGCCTGCACGGAGAAGGAGTTCAGCATGCGTCTTATGTTGGAGTCGAACGGCGCCCGCTCGGAGAGCTTGCCGAGCAGGAGCACCCCACGGGTGTTGCCGGGGGTGCCCAACGGCACGAGCAACCCGGGGCCGTAGCCGCGGTGGGTGAGCATGGGGCAGTTGGCCTGGCGCAGGTCGGGGATGGCCGCGGCCTCACCCGACTCGTACACCGAGCCGCAGGCGGAGTCCTGGATCTCCACGGGCGTCCCCAGGATCTCCTGGGCGATCGGGCCGTCCGCGAACTCCGCGAACAGGTGCCCCCGCGCGTGCGGGTCCGGCAGCATCACCACGGCGGTGTCCGCGCCAGCGATCTCCCTGGCCTGGGCGGCGAGGTAGGCCAGCACCTCGTCGGTGTCCGCGCCCGACAGCAGTCGGGTGGTGATCTCCGTGGAGGCGGCCAGCCACCGCTCGCGCAGCCGGGTCTCCTCGTACAGACGGGCGTTCTCGATGGCCACACCGGCGGCGGTCGCCAGCGCGGTCACGATGGTCTCGTCCTCCTCGTCGAACTCCCCGCCGTTCTCCTTCTCCGTCAGGTAGAGGTTGCCGAACACCTCGCCGCGTACCTGGATCGGCACACCGAGGAAGCTGGACATCCTCGGGTGGCCCTCCGGGAAACCGCCGAAGTCCGGGTGGTCGCGCAGGTCGGAGAGGCGGAGCGTGGCCTGCTCGAACGAGGGGGTGCCGAGCACGCCCTTGCCGTGCGGGAACCGGCCGATCCGCTCGGCCTGCGCCTGGGTGAACCCGACCGGGATGAACTCGGTGAAACCGCCGTCCTCACCGATCACGCCCAGCCCGGCGAACCTGGCCTCGGCCAGGTGGGCGGCGGCCTCGGTGAGCCGTCGCAGTACGGTCGCCAGGTCCAGGTCGCCACCGATGTCCAGGACGGCCTGGAGCAGAGAGTGCATCCTCCCCTGAGCGGAGAGCCCCGGGTTCATCTGGGAGTGCACATCCGCGAGGAGCTCGTCCAGGGACTTCGGGGACCACCGGTGGCTCTGGGGGATCTTGGTCATGTGTGGTTCAACCTCCGCAGAGCCGTTGAGGGGTTGAGGGCTAATACTCGAATTGTCGTTGGTTTTTTCCCGGTTTGCCACATCTTGCTGCTAGGAAGCTTGTTCGAGGTGCTGGGAATTCCTTTGGAATCGAGGACAGGGGCCCGGCAATTCATGCTAACGTCACCGTCAGTCGGCGCAGGAAGGCACTCTGTGACCTCGCGCCCCGCCCCCGCACCCCCAGGTTCCGGGGTGCCACTCACACGAACCCCTCGAGCCCGTCGTCCCCCCGGTACCTCACCGGAACGGACCGGCTCACACGGCGGAAGGAAGCCCCGGTGTCTGGATATCACGGTACGGTCGGCGCCATCGGCGTCCGTCCCACCGTGTGCCCGGAACCGCTCCGACGAGCGCTGACGCTCGCCGGTCTGCTCACCGGGGTCCTGTTCACCGTGTGGCTCGTCTCCGCCGCCCCGGCGCACTCCTCGGAGCTGCCCGGCGCCGACAACCCCCTCACCGCCGGTGTGGTGGGGAGTTCCTCCGGCCTGGTGGCGGGCACCGAGACGCTCGGGGGTTCCCTCAGCGGCGCGGTCACCACCGTGAGTGAGCGCGCCACCCAGCACGCCACGGAGGCGGTGAACGGTGCCTCGGAGGCCGCGCGTGCGGTCGAGACCGAGGCCTCCGCACCCGTCCAGCAGGTGCGGGACGTGGTTCGGGAAACCTCCCTTCCGCGCCCTGACCACCTGTCCGAACTGGTCGCCACGGACCCCGCGCAGGACACCGAACCCGCGCCGGGAACCGAGGACGACGCCCCCTCCGCGGACGACCGCCAGGACCGCGAGACCGAGGCCAAGGCCCCGGAAGAGCACCGTGCGGTGGCCGAACGGCCCGCCGCCGAAGCGCTGGCCGCGGCCCAGGAGCTCGGTTCCGTCGAGTACCGGGCCAAGGGCACCACCGAGCGCGACCGGGCCACCGACTCCGCCCCCCGCTCCACCGAGGCGCTCACCACCATCGCGGGCGGCAGCGCCCCCGCGTCCGGTGGCACCGCCTCCGCGCCCGCCGTCGCCGGGTTCCTGCCCGTCGCCGGCGCCCCGGCGCCCGCCCCCGGCCTGTTCCAGGCCGCCCGGCACGTCCTGCGCTCGGCTCCCGCCGACTCCGCGGACGAGCCGACCTTCTCTCCGGACTAGCGGACCACCGGACCGCGTCCCGCGCCGCACGCCACGAGCGTCCCGCGCCGCACGCGATCAGCCCGGCACGGCTTTCCAAGCCACACCCTTCCCAGCGGCACCAGCCACTCGGTGACCTTCTGGGGGTTGACGTGAACCCCGCACCTCGATCGCGAGGTTCACGTCAGCCGGTGGTCCGCCAGACCGACCGACTGGATCCGGATCGATCCCACTCGCCCCCACCAGGGACGCAGGGGTTCACCGACCGGAGAGCTCGCCCGTACCACCCTCAGGACCGAAACCCCTGGCCAGGGAGACGGTTCGGCGCGACGGGGCACGACACCCGCTCCGTCGCGCCCCCTCGAACAGAACACACGCTCACTCCGGAAGGAAACTCATGTTCCACACCGCCCGTACCTCTGCTCGGACCCTGCTCGTGGCCGCCGGGACCGCTGGATTCGTCGCCCTCGGCGCCGGCGTCGCCGGGGCCGACACACTCGGCGGTGTCACGGACGGCCTCCCCCTGGGCGACCTGGGCAACCACGTCCCCGCCGCCCTGACCGAAGGCGTCTCCACGCCGCTCGGCGACCTGGTCAAGGTCCAGCCCGGCAAGATCTCCGCCCAGCCCGACATCCAGCACCAGTCCGGCCAGAGCGACCCCGTCGGGACGGTCGTCGGTGACACCGTCTCCGCCGACACCCCGATCACGACCGGCAAGGACAACGCCGGGAACGTCGGCCCGCTGGACCTCGGCAAGGCCACGGAGACCCTGCCGCTCAGCGAGGCCGGCGGCGCGGTCGACCCGGTCTCCATGCTGCTCGGCGGCACCGGCCTGCTTGACGGCCTCTCCCTGGACGGCGGCCAGACCCTGCCGCTGAGCGCCCCCAGCTCCCCCCTCAACCTGGCCGAGGGTGCCTCCGTCGTCGACGACACCGTCACCGAGCTGGGCACCCGTGCCCAGAGCGGTCTGCACCAGCCCGGCCTCGACGTGGTCGGCCTGGACGACCTCGGCGTCAAGCAGCTGGGCGAGACCGTCCCGATGAGCGGGCCGGTCGGTCTGGACGCGGGCGAGAACGCCGACCTCACCGGGGGTCTGACCACCCTGCTGCCCAAGGACGTCAAGGACAAGCTGCACATGTCCGGGGCCTCGGAGTTGCAGACGGTGGGTGCGGCTGAGGACGCGGTCACTGACACCGTGGGTGACGTCCGTGGGGCTGTCAGCGGCCTGGGGGTTGGGGAGACCCTGCCGATGTCCGGGGCCTCGGAGTTGCAGACGGTGGGTGCCGCTGAGGACGCCGTGACCGACACCGTGGGTGAGGTCCGTGGCGCTGTCAGCGGCCTGGGGGTCGAGGACACCCTGTCGATGTCCGGCGCTGGAACGGACCTGGTCGGCGACCTGCTGCCGAAGACGCCCGGCGGCGACCTGGTCGACGTCCAGGGCCTGCCCGAGCTGGGCAAGCCCGAGGTCGCCCCGCTGCCCCTCGCCTCCGAGCTGGGCACCGAGGAGCTGACCGGCGGCGACCTGCCCCTCGAACTGCCGCTCGGACTGTAGGGACCACGAACGTGCGCCCGTCGGTCGTGGCGGGCGCACCACGCCTCGGGCGGTGAGCGGGACCATCTCCGTTGACCGTGGTGCCAGTGGGGACTGTGGGGGTTTCCCGGCACGTACCAGCGGAGAGCCAGAGTTCCCGCCGCCCGGGGCACCTGCCCTGCCAGGGGTATGAAGGGGCCCCCGTCGCGGATCGCGACGGGGGCCCTCCGTGTGTGCGGACCTCGTCCATCGGCGGTCACGGGACGGCGGCTACGACCCATGTGGGGTGGCGGGACATAACCCTGCGCGTGTGCGGACCTCGGCCACCGGCGGTCACGCGGGACGGCGGATACGACCCTTGCGGGGTGGCGGGAGACGACCCTGCGCGTGTGTGGGCCTCGGCCATCGGCCGTCACGGGACGGCGGCTACGACCCTTGCGCAGTGGCAGGACACGACCCCCGCGACGCGGTGGTGGACGGCCCTCTGCATGTACGGGGCCTCCGCCGGGGCCGCCCCGCCACCGCAGACGAGAGGGCCTCCGCCGCTGTCTGCGGTGGAGGCCCTCTGTGTGAACGGTTCGGTCGCGGGTGGCTACCAGCCGTCCTCGCCGGTACCGAAGCCGAGGCCGTCCTGGCACGGGTTGGACGTGGCGTCGCGTCCCTCGCCCGGACGCGCGGACGGCTCAGGGGAGGCGGCGCCGGACTCGGCCTCCTCCTCAGTGCCCTCGGAGCCGGTGTCGACCGGAGTGGGCTCGTCCCCGGGCTGCTCCTCCGGCACGGGAGAGTCGTCGGCGAGCAGTTCGGGCAGCGGGCGGTCCTCGCGCACGGCGGAGAACAGCTCGGCGGCCTCCTCCTCGTGCCACATGACCCGGTTCGGGTCGTAGGGCGCCTGGTACCAGGGAACCGTGTGGAACTCGATGTCGGACAGGTCCACGTCGGCCATGGTGACCGCGATGGACAGCATCCGGTCCAGCGACAGCTCGCGGTCGGTGGCGCTGTGCTGGGCCACCGCCTGGAGTATGCCGTTGAGCTTGCTCGGGCTGCTGAGCACGTCACTGCTGGTCACCTGGTCCGCCAGGGCGGCCAGGAACATCTGCTGGCGGTCGATGCGGCCCATGTCCCCGCCGTCGCCGATGTCGTAGCGGGCGCGAACGAAGGACAGCGCCTGCTCGCCGTCGAGCGTCTGGTCACCGGCGTCGAGGTCCAGCTTGGCGCGGCGGTCCTGCATGGGCTCCGGGATGCACATGTCCACCCCGCCCATGGCGTTCACGACGTCGCGGAAGCTCGCGAAGCTCAGGTGCACGAAGTGGTCGACCCGGATGTCGGTGAGGGTCTCGATGGTCCTCACCACGCAGGGCGGTCCGCCGTGGTACATCGCGGCGTTGATCATGCCGAAGTAGCCGTAGGTGCCCTCGGTCTTGCCGTAGGAGTCGCACTCGGGCAGCTGCACCAGTGAGTCGCGCGGGAAGCTGACCACCGAGACGCGCTTGTCGGGCGAGATGTGCGCGAGCATCAGGGAGTCGGAGCGCTCGCCCTCGAACTCGGTCGAGTAGGCGGGGCTGTCCTCCTCATAGCCGTCAGATCCGATGAAGAGGATGTTGACGGCGTCGCTGATCTTGTCCGGCCGCTCCTCGTCGCCGAGCAGTGCCTCGATGTCGTGCTGCACCATGTCGGAGCGCAGCGAGTAGTAGTAGGCGTAGGCGGTGCCCACCCCGACCAGCAGGATCAGCGCCAGGGACGCGGAGGTCCACATGACCACCCTGCGCAGGCGGCTGCGCTTGCGCTTGTTCTGCTTGCCCGACGTGGCCGCGGCCGCCGCGACCGCGGGTGAGGCGTCCGGTTCCGGGTCGTCCCCGCTCCCGGCCCCCTCGGCGTCACCGTCCGGCGCGGCCTTGGCGCCCGGCTCCGGGGTGTCCGGGCCTTCGGTGTCCGGGCCGTCGGTGTCCGGCACCGAGGCGGCGGCGGTGCCGGTCTCGTCGCAGTCCTCCTCCGAGCCCTTCTCCCCGTCCTCCCGTGCGACCTCGTCCGCGGCCTTGTCCGCGGCCTTGTCCGCGGCCTCGTCCGGGCCCTCACCCGGGCTGTGCTCCGAGGACTCCCCGGGTTCGGCTTCGGTGTCCCCCGAACCGGACCCCGTGGTCGCGACCGGCGCGTCGACGTCTATGGCGACGGTCTCCGGAGCGTCCTCCCCGCTGGTCGCGGGCTCGCCTTCGGCCGAAGGCTCCTCGGTGGGAGCTTCGGGCTCGGTTGGCTCGTTGGCCTCGCCGGGCACGTCGGAGTCGGCGGGACCGGCGGAGTCGGGGCCGTTCTCGTCCGGCCCTTCCCGCCTCACGTCCTGCTCCTCGGCGCCCTCGGCCTGAGCGGAGGGCTCGGAGTTCTCGTCTGGTGTCTGGTCCGCGCCGGAATCGGCGGAGTTCTCGTCAGCGGGCATCGTGACAATCTCGGTGAGTTCGGACGGCTGGGCGTGCCAACGGCCGGACACCGACCCTGAAGGGTCACGCGTCCGAGTCCGGGGGAGGGCGGGGGT
>NZ_LAVM01000139.1:0-6679 GCF_001083815.1 Nocardiopsis sp. SBT366
GCCACCGACATGCGCTGGCCCTAGACCACACTCAACCCCCCGCACCCAACCGGGCCACCACACACCCGCACCACACAAAGCCAACCAAGACCCCACACACCACCAAGGCCCGGGTTCGTGTGAACCCGGGCCTTGGTGGTGTGTGGGGTCTTGGTTGGCTTTGTGTGGTGCGGGTGTGTGGTGGCCCGGTTGGGTGCGGGGGGTTGAGTGTGGTCTAGGGCCAGCGCATGTCGGTGGCGGGGCCGAGATGGGTGATGCGGGTGTTGGCGTGGGTGTCGAGGGCTTGTTTGAGTTGGGTCCAGGCCTGTTGGGGGGTGTTGTCGGTGTTGTTGCAGGTGCGCTGTTCGCAGGCGGTGTTCTGGGACATGGCGGCGGCGAAGCGGAGGGGGTCGCCGGTGTTGGTGTGGCCCCAGTTGCTGATGTTGGCCCATTGGCGGGCCTGGATGCCGTCGGTGCGGTAGATCTGGGGGATGGTGGCGACGGTGGGTTGGTTGCCGCCGGAGGCGAGGTGGACGTCCTTGAGGGTCCAGCCGTTGCTGCATGCGCCGTTGCCGGTGGAGGGGCATCCGTCGGCTGAGTTGGCTGCGTAGAGGGGGGTTTTGGTGGCGTCGGTGTAGGCCTTGATCCAGTCGCGGGCCCAGGCGGGGGTGGACCAGGAGGGTTCGGCGTCGATGGCGGCGGTGAGGGTGACCTGGGGTGTGGTGGCCTTGCGGGCGTTGTCGACGAGGGTGGCCCACTGGCGTCCGGCGGTGGTGCCGTTGATGCCGCCGTCGTCCTTGTTGTTGATGCCCAGGGCGAGGTGGGTGGGGGTGTTGGTGGTGTCGCACTCGGCATAGCCGCGGGCCCAGTGGTGGGCGTATTCGATGGCTTTGTCGGTGTGGGTGCGGGGTGTGGTGGTGCCCGCGCTGGTGCCGGGGTCGCGGAGTTGGTTGTTCTTCTCCTGGGTGCCGAAGAAGAGGACGCGGACGCCGGGGGTCTTGGTTTTGGCCTGGGTGCAGCCGGACTGGTGGGCGTGGTGGGTGGTGGCGTTGGTGAGGGGGACGTACTGGCTGGTGGTGTGGCCGGGGTAGGTGGTGGCCTGGCCTGGGTGTTCGGCCGCGTGCGCGGGTGCGGAGACGTTGAGGGTGGCCGCGGTGAGGGCGAGGGCGGCGAGGAGTCGTGGTGTGGTGTGTTTCATGCCCTTCATTATGTGCTAATGGTGATGGTGTGTGCACGCAGAGTGACACCCATGGCGTTTATGGGCATTAGGGACATAAGGCGTGTGCGTGGATCTTCGGTGTGGTGGGTGTGAGGGGCTGACCCGCTGGTCCACGGGTGGGTGGCTATGGGGCATGGGTGGCGTTTTGTGGCGGATGTGGGTGGGGATTCGGTCGATTTTCGGCGCAACTCGCCGACCACGATTTCCCGTGTCTTGCCACGACCTGTGATGATCGTGGGTGTGTGGCGTGAACTGATCCTGGAGATGTATCCCGAGGCCGATCTGAGCGATCCGGCCGACGAGGTGACCCTGGCCGAGGTCGAGAAGCACCTGATGCTGCCCCTGCCGTTCGAGTTGGCCTCCCTGTTGAGGGAGACCGACGGGGTGACCAACGAGTACGGGGACGCGGTGGTGTGGAGTGCCCGCCGACTGGTGGAGGACAACCTGGCCATGCGCCAGGAACCGGACTACCTCGAGCTGTACGCCCCCTTCGACGAGATGATCTTCTTCGGCGACTCCGACATGGGCCCCCAGTTCGCCTACGTGCACACGGACTACGGTCCGGGCATCGTCGTGTGGGATCATGAGAGCGACCGCAGGCGGCTGGTGGTGGTGTCCTTGCGCGACTACCTGGCGCGGTGCTTCATCCAGGGCAACGCGTGGTTCCGTTAGGGGCTGGCGCCCAGGGCATTGCGCACCGGCGTGACCTGTCGGTTCGTGCTATTTTTCGTGGTTGGCGGTGTTGTGGCCGCCCTATCCACTTGCGCCCGCCTTGAGAGAAGGACCATGTCGGAGCAGTCCATGCCCGTGCCCGTAACCGTTGTCCAGGGCCGGGAGGTGTCGGACTATCCCGAGCTGGCCCCCGAGGCCGCCCGGGGCCGTGTCCTGAGGATCACGGTCACCGGTGAGGAGGTCCTGCACCGACCCAACGCCGACGTCCCCGCCTCCATGTTGGGCGGAGCCGAGCTGGCTCGGCTGATCGACGACATGTTCGTCACGATGTACGCCGCCGAGGGAGTGGGACTGGCCGGCAACCAGGTCGGAGTGGACCTGCGCCTGTTCGTCTACGACTGCCACGACGACGACGGGGTGCGGCACGTGGGACACGTGGTCAACCCGGTCCTGGACGAGCGCGACCTCGACGACGCGGTGGTGGTGGAGAGCGAGGGCTGCCTGTCGGTGCCCGGACCGCACGCGGACCTGGGTCGGGCCGAGCACGCCACGGTGCGCGGTCTGGACAGGGACGGCGGCGAGGTGGTGCTCAGCGGCAGCGGCTACTTCGCGCGGTGCCTGCAGCACGAGACCGACCACACCTACGGCAAGCTCTACGTCGACCGGCTCGCCACGCGTGAGCGCAAGCGGGTGCTGAAGAAGATGAACGAGATGGCCGACAACGTGTTCGCCCGCCGGGAGGAGCGCGCCCAGGAGCTGGAGCGCGAACTGGCGGAGTAGTGCCTTCCTGAGCCTCGTGTGGGGGCGTGCCGGGTGTGTCCGGTGCGCCCCCACTGGCGTGTTCGGGGGCGGTCGGGTCGGGTAGGGGTGCTCGGAGAGGGTGCACGGGTGGCCGGTCCCATGCCGGGGCGGGGGCGCCTTTGGTCAGGCTGGGCGTCCGCAATGGTTGGTTTGTGGGCTCCATTGGTACTGATTGGCCCTGTAAGTGGCTCTTGTCATGGGGGTTGTGGCCTTTTCGTGACCGGCGAGGGCGGTAGATTGCCCCGCATGCACAACGGGGACGAGGTCGACCAGGGGTCGACGGAACGCGTGGTCATCTACACCGACGGGGCGTGCAGCGGCAACCCCGGCCCGGGGGGCTGGGGTGTGTGGCTGCGCTACGGAGAACATGAGCGCGAGCTCTTCGGCAGCGAGGCGCAGACCACCAACAACCGCATGGAGCTCATGGCGGCCATCCAGGCACTGGAGAGCCTCAAGCGCGACGTGCCGGTGCTGCTGCACACCGACTCCTCCTACGTCAGCAACGGGATCACCTCGTGGGTGCACGGGTGGAAGAAGCGCGGTTGGAAGACGGCCGACAAGAAGCCGGTGAAGAACGTGGACCTGTGGCAGCGACTGGACGAGGTGGCCTCGCGCTACGAGGTGGAGTGGAAGTGGGTGCGCGGGCACAACGGCGACGAGGGCAACGAACGCGCTGACGAGTTGGCCCGGCGCGGGCGTGACGAGGCCGCTGGTCTGTAGCGGGTGTGTGTGGCGGCGGTGCCCCCTGGGGGTGCCGCCGCTTCGTCGTGTGTGGGGGCGGGGGCGCTGCGCCTGCGCCGATCTGGGGTTGAGCCCCGTGGGTGGCGTTGGTCGAGCCCGTGGGTGGGTGTCGCGGGGGCCGCCGCATCCCGGTCGGTGCTCGGGCGGCTCTGGGGCGTGCTTTGTGGATGCTTTCGCCGGTGGCGGCAGGCGCGATCGATGCGGGCGGCCATCTCCCCTGCTGTGCACCGCTACGCGGGTTCCGCAGTCTCGCGCAGTGGGGCCCGGCCGTCTCCCGCCAGCTGTGGAGCGAAACTGCCTCTACTGTGCGCTGCTACGCCAGCTCCGGAGAGTCGCACAGCGGGGCCCGCCCGGGGCTGGCTGTGCGGGCTTCATCGGTGTGGCGAGAGACAGCCTGGTGGGTGACGCGAGGTGACCGCGCCGCAGGCGTCCGTTGAGGGTGGTGGAGGGCGACGAAGAGGGAAAACACCGCGCCGCAGGCGTCCGTTGAGGGTGGTGGAGGGCGACGAAGAGGGAAAACACCGCGCCGCAGGCGTCCGTTGAGGGTGGTGGAGGGCGACGGGTGGGCGGAAGGAGCCAGAACACGACCTACTCCTCGTCCTTGAAGGAGTCGACCATGAGGCGGCGGGGGCCGGGGCCGGTGGAGGCGAGTTCGTCGTCGGGGTTGGAGAGCACGCAGGTGTTCAGGGACAGGCAGCCGCAGCCGATGCATCCGGTGAGGTCGTCGCGCAGGCGGACGAGCTGGGTGATGCGGGCGTCGAGTTCGTCGCGCCACTGTGCGGAGACCGCGGCCCAGTCGGAGCGGGTGGGGGTGCGGTTCTCGGGGAGTTGGTCCAGGGCGTCGCGGATGCGTGCCAGGGGGATGCCCACGCGTTGGGAGATGCGGATGAAGGAGACGCGGCGGAGGGTGTCGCGGCGGTAGCGGCGTTGGTTGCCGGTGGTGCGGCGGCTGTGGATGAGGCCCTGGCGTTCGTAGAAGTGCAGGGCGGAGACGGCGACTCCGGCGCGTTCGGCTACCTGGCCGACGGTGAGTTCCTTGGTGATGGGTGGCACGGGGTCAGTTTAGGTGGGGGTGCTCTGGAGGGCGTACAGGCGTGCGTAGGCGCCGCCGCGGAGGAGGAGTTGGTGGTGGGTGCCGGTTTCTGTGGTGTGTCCGTGGTGGAGGAGGTGGATGCGGTCGGCGGTGCGGGCGAGTGAGGGGTGGTTGGTGAGGGTGAGGTGGGCGGTGGCGAAGCTCTGGGCCAGGTGTGTGGGGGTGCCGACCAGGGCCGCCGCGGCCACGGCGCCCAGGAGGGAGCCGACGGCGCGGTCGTGGGAGGGTTCCTCGACGGGGCGTGTGTGGATGGGTGCTGGGGACACGGCTTTCCTGTCCGGTGCGGGGTCGGGCGGTGAGCCCGGCCCGGGTGGGGCGGGGGTCCACCGGTGGTCTTCCCTGGAGAGGTCGCCCCGGCACACGCCTTGCCGGTTGTGGCCATGCCGGAACCCCGGCCCGGGTGGGACGTGGACAGGTGGCGCCGGGGTGGTCAGGATGGAGGGTGCTATGCACACCATCGACGTCGCGCGCCCGGTGCGCGCTCTGGCCTCCCTGTCCGCGCTGGCCGTGGGTGACGCCTTCGGCTCCCAGTTCTTCGTTCCCGAGAACCGTTCCCGCATGGTCGACCGGGAGTTGCCGCCCGGTCCCTGGCAGTGGACCGACGACACCGAGATGGCGGCGTCGGTCTACGCCGAGGTGCGGCGCGGCGGTGGGGTGGACGGGGACCGGTTGGCGTCCTCCTTCGCCCACCACCACGACTTCGACCGGGGGTACGGTCCGGCCACGGGTCGGATGCTGCGGTTGGTCCGGGAGGGCGGTGACTGGCGGTCGCTGGCCTCGGAGTTGTTCGAGGGCTCGGGGTCCTTCGGTAACGGGGCGGCGATGCGGGTGGCGCCGCTGGGCGCCTGGTACGCCGAGGACCTGGACGAGGTGGCCGCCCAGGCCGAGGTGAGCGCGCGTGTGACCCACACCCACCCCGAGGCGGTGGACGGGGCCGTGGCGGTGGCGTTGGCGGCGGCCCTGGTGGCGCGGCGCGAGCTGTTGGGCGCGGGCCCGTTCCTGGACCGTGTGGTGGAGCGCCTGCCCCAGGGGCGGGTGCGTGAGGCGGTGCGGGACGCCCGTGCCCTGTTGATCACCACCGACCCGATCGGTGTGGCCCGCGAGCTGGGCAACGGGTCGCGGGTCAGTGCCCTGGACACGGTGCCGTTCGCGTTGTGGGTGACGGCCCGGTACCGGTCGGGGTTGGCGTCGGCTCTGTGGGCGACGGTGGCGCCGGGCGGTGACATGGACACCACGTGCGCGATCGTGGCGGGTGTGCTCGGGGCGGGGCTGCCGGCCGGATCGCTGCCGCGTGAGTGGGTGGAGCGCACCGAGCCCCTGCCCGCGTGGGCGGTGGGCTGAGCGTCAGGGGCGCTGCCGGGGTGGGTGGAGGAGTCGTTCGCGGTGGTGTTGACGGCGCACGGCGGTGACCACGATCAGGGCCAGCCCGGATGAGACGCCCAGCGCGGGCAGGAGCAGCAGTGATCCCAGCGCCCCGAAGAGGCCGGTCACGAGGGTGCCGGTGGTCTGTGCACCGGGGGCGATCCCGAAGCGGACGTCGTCGGTGCCCTGGCAGGTGAGGGTGTACTCCCCCGGTTGGGTCAGGGTGGCCGTGCCGATCATCGCCCAGGACCGGTTCTCCTCCTCGACCTGGTGGTTGAAGGTGGGGTAGGCGAAGACGGGGTGGCCTCCGTCCGGGGCGGTCAGGGTGCAGGCGGTGTGGTCCACGCCCCGGGGTGAGCCGTACAGCAGCCATCCCTGTTCGGTGCCCTGGGTGCTTGGGACGGTGAAGGTGGCGCTCTGGGAGCCCTGGGTGCTCGCGGCGAACTCGGGCAGGGCCACGGCCCGCACGGACAGGAGGGCGAACAGGACGGTGCCCGCGACCAGGGACAGCGTTAGGAGTGTGCCGCCCACCCAGAACCACGTACGGGAGGGGCGCAGTTCCCGGGGGTCCACGTGGGTTCGGCGCCGACGGGGGCCCGGGTTCGGTGCGGCCATGCGGTGAGTGTCCCACGCCTGACCTGGGGTCCCCATGCTCTTGGCGCGGTTTTGGGTGTGCGCTGTCCGATCCGTGTCCTCAGGTGTCGGGGGCGTCCTTGCTGAGTGTGGCGTCGATGACGGCGGGCGGCGGGGTGTGGGCCGGGGCGGGGTCGGTGGTGGCGGCGCGGGTGGCGTCCTGGTTGGGGGGGCCGGTA
>NZ_LAVM01000140.1:0-6656 GCF_001083815.1 Nocardiopsis sp. SBT366
TTCCGCCCGTGGAGACCCGGCTGGGCCCCACTCAGGCCTTCCGCGCCTCGGGTGGGACCGGTACGCCGGTCCTGGTCCTCTCGGGCACCAACTTCAACGCCGCCCCCACGGTCCCCACCGCCCGCCGCACCGCGCTGGTCACCGGCGCCTCCTCCGGGATCGGCGCCGCCGTAGCCGCCGCCCTGGTCCAACGCGGCTACCGCGTGTTCGGCACCAGCCGCGACCCGGCGGCGGTCCCGGCTCCGGTGCCGGGGGTCGAGTACCTGGCCCTGGACCTGACCGACTACGCGTCCGTCGAGGCCTGCGCGCACGCCGCTGGTGAGGTGGACGTGCTCGTCAACAACGCGGGCGAGAGCCAGAACGGACCCATCGAGGAACTTCCCATGGACGCCGTGGAGCGGGTGTTCCGGCTCAACGTGTTCGGCGCGGTCCGCCTCACGCAGCTGGTCCTGCCCGGAATGCGGGCCCGTGGCCACGGGCGCGTGGTGATGGTGGGATCGATGCTGGCCAGCTTCCCGTTGGCCTACCGGTCCTCCTATGTCGCGACCAAGGCGGCGGTGAAGGGGTTCGCGGACGCCGCGCGGCGCGAGGTCTCCCCCTACGGGGTGGGCGTGACCACCGTGGAGCCGGGGTCGATCAACACCGGCATCAGCGAGCGGCGCACCCAGTACGTGGGTGAGGACTCGCCCTTCCGGGACGAGTACCGGACCATGGTGAACACGCTCAACGCCAACGAGGCCAAGGGGATCTCGGCTGAACGGGTGGCGGCGACGGTGCTGCGCGCGGTCGAAGCGAAGCGGCCGCGACCGCTGTACGCGGTGGGCAGCAACGCGCCGCTGGTGTTCGCGCTCCGTCGGTTGCTGCCCCGAGCCGCGATGCTGGGAGTCGTGGCCCGCAAACACGGGCTGAGGTGAGGCCCCGGGTCGGCCTGGTGCGGGGAGCCCGCCGTGAGCGGCTGCGCCGGGTCCCTTAGGTTGGCCCTGACAGGCATCCGACCTCCGGAGGTACACGCGTGACCAGTGTCGTGAAGTTCAACGTCCTGACCGTCCCCGAGGGCGGGGGCGCCACGTTGGAGGAGAGGTTCGCCAAGCGGGCCGGGCTCGTGGAGGACCAGGAGGGATTCGAGGAGTTCCAGCTCCTGCGGCCGGTCGAGGGTACCGACAAGTACCTGGTCTACACCCGCTGGCGGTCCGAGGAGGACTTCCAGAACTGGGTGAACGGGCAGGCCTTCCGCAAGGGCCACGCGCAGGCGGCGGCCGACGCCAGGAAGGACGGCCAGGCCCACGGCGGTCACGGCGGCCCGGCGGCGTCCAACAGTGAGATCTGGGGCTTCGAGGTCGTCCAGCACGTCAAGGCCCGCTGACCCCGCACCGGCCCCGGCCTCACCGCCGCGACCGCTCCGGTCTGCGGGCCTCGATCAGGTGGCGGGAGGAGTGGGCCACGAACGGCCCCCGTTCCTCGATCTGTTCGTGCAGCTCCCGGAGCCGGTCGCGGTGGGAGTGCACGGTGAAGCCGGGGACCATCCACACGACCTTGCGCAGGAAGTACGCGACCGCGCCCACGTCATGGAACTCCATCCGGAGTCGCTCCGACCTGAGGTCGACGACCTCCAGACCGGCGGCTTCGGCCCCGGCCCGGTCGTGCTCCGGGTGACGGGCCCCGCGCGTCTCAGGGGGCTGCGGGCCGAGGAAGTACTCGACCAGTTCGAACACGCTCGACGGCCCCACGTGCTGTGCCAGATAGGTGCCCCCGGGAGCGAGGACGCGGGCGATCTCGTCCCACCAGACGGTGACGGGGTGGCGACACACGACCAGGTCGAAGGCGGCGTCGGCGAAGGGCAGCGGGGGTTCGTCGGGGTCGGCGACCACCGCCACTCCCCTGGGGTGCAGCAGCCGGGTGGCCGCGGGGACGTTGGGCGGCCACCCCTCGGTCGCGACGGTCAGCGGCGGGTGCGTGGGGACACCGGCCAGGACTTCGCCGCCCCCGGTCTGGATGTCGAGGGCAGCGGTGGCGCGGGCCATCCTCTCTCCCATGAGGCGCTGGTAGCCCCAGGAGGGGCGCTGCTCGGTGGCGCGGCCCTCGAACCAGGAGAAGTCCCAGCCCTCGGTCGGTTCGGCGGCGGCCTCGTCGAGGAGGTCCTGGAAGTCTCGGCTCATGGACGCATCGTCGCCCAACACCGCGGCCCGGGTCCAACCGGTTTCACCGGGGCCGGGGTCGACCGCACCCCGGCACGTCCCGGATCGACCGGCCTGAAATGGCTTGCGGGGCTCGAGGACCCGCCTGTATAACTTCGGGAGCCGCGAACGACCCCCGGCGCGGCGATGACGAGAAAGGAGGCACATCCGATGTTCCCCGTGATCACCGCGTCCGTGTCCTCCCGGGTCGACGACCACCGTTGACCCCGGCTACGGCGGGCGCACACACCGAAGGTGCAGCCTTGACCGTTCTTCCGAACGACCTGACCATCCGCCCCATCACCGGTCCCGAGGAGCTCGATCTCTTCAACCGGTTGCCGTACCTGCTCAACGACGAACTCGCCGACGACCTCACCCAGGGTCGTCGACGTCCCTCCTGGATGTGGGTGGCCCTCGACGGCGACCGCCTCCTGGCCCGCCTGTCCTGGTGGTGCCGGCCCCAGGACGACGCCCCCTTCCTCCTGGACCTGCTCGACGTGGACGACGACGCAGACGACGTCGACCGCGTGGCCGTGGCCAGCGAACTGCTGCGCACCGCCAACGCCGCCCTGTTCCCCGACGGAGTGCCGATCCCCCAGGGCACCACTCCCCCGCCGGAGTTCCTACGCTTCGACGTCGCCGACTGGCGTGAGGACGAGCGTTCCCGTCGCCGGGTGGAGGAACGTCTGGCGGTGGTCGAGGCGTCGGGCGCGGTACCGCTCGTCGAGCGTCTGCGCTTCGGGTGGAGGAACGCGAACCCGCTTCCGGAGGACAGCGGGCGCCTGGCCTTCCGTGGCATCGAGGGCACCGAGGACATCCTCGGCCTCATGGCCCGTGCCCTGGAGGGCACCTTGGACACCCACGACCGCCTGGACCTGCGGGAACGCTCCGCCGAGGAGGTGGCGGCGGCCAACTTCGCCGACGAGTTCGCCAACTACGCGACACCGCGCTCCTGGTGGCGGGTGGCCATGCTCCCGGACGGCACCCCGGTGGGCTTCGTGATCCCGGCGCGCAACGCCTACCACCCGATCATCGCCTACATCGCGGTGCTGCCCGAGCACCGGGGCAACGGCTATATCGACGACCTGCTCGCCGAGGGGACCCGCGTCCTGGCGAGCGAGGGCGCCACGTACGCCCGAGCCGCCACGGACGTGGGCAATGTCCCCATGGCCCGGGCTTTCACCCGCGCCGGGTACGAGACCATCAGCGGCGTGGTCAACATGACCTGGTCGCGATAGGTCCCCGCCTCCCGGGTCGGGAGGGGCGTCGCGGCGCCGCTCCCGTCCCGGACCAGGGGCCCTGGGCAGCGGCTCCCGACCAGGGGCCCCTGGTCAGCGGATCCCAGCCGAAGGGCTCCTGGTCAACGGGCTCCTGGTCAACGCATCCCGGTCAACGGATCCCGGTCAACGGGCCCCCGCGATGACGCGACCGGTCTCCGCGACCGCCGCGATCAGGTCCTGGGGGTCCGCCGTCATCCCGGCGACCACGAAGTCCACCTCCTCCAGCCCGGCTCTGGACAACAGGGTCTTGTCGTTGGTCACCCACTCGCCGCGCGCCGCCAGCACGGCGTGGCCCGCGTACGAGGCGGCCTGGGCGATCAGTCCAGCGCACTGGGCCACCCTCCCGTGCGGGGCGTGATGGCGCTCCGCGTAGGCGAGGGTGGCCGAGGCGAATCCGCGCCAGCGCGGCGGAGCCTCGCGCCGGAGCGCGTCGGGGTAGGCGGGTCGGGGCAGGTCACCGACCAGGACCCGGCCCACGGCGAGTTCGGCGACCACCAGGTACGTGGGGATGCCCACCAGGTGGAACAGGAGGGGCTCCACGTCGAACCGCCCGTGTTCGGCCTCGGCCAGCTGGTGCTCCACCACGTCGAGGTCGCGGTAGTGCACGTCCACCGGGCGGCCGTCGATCCTCAGCCAGGCGCCGCCGTTGAACACGCCCTCGCTCCAGCCACCGAACTCGGAGACCTCACCCTCCCAGCCGACGTCGCGCAGGGCTCGGGGTGAGAACCCCCCTTGGGAGCCGCGGTAGTAGACGGCGAGGTCCCAGTCGCTGTCGGGCCGGTGGGTCCCCTGGGCGCGCGATCCGCCGAGACTCACCGCCTCGATGCCTGGGAGGGCGGCGAGCCGATCGGCGGTGGTCGCGAGGAAGCGTTCGTCGGAGAGGGTCATGACTTCCATGATGGCCGTTGCGGTCCGGAGCGCGCTTCCGCGTCCTCCAGTCTGTGGAAAACCGGTGGGCGACGAGCCGCGGCGGATCCTAGGCTGCGGGCATGGAGCTGCCCCGTTTCAAGGACCCCGTCCTGTGCTCGCTGCGCGCGGAGGAGGTCCGCGTGGGCCTGTCCGGGGCCCGGGTCTTCCGTCTGTACGACGAAGCGGACCGGCCGGTCGCGGTGTTCAAGGGAGTGCCGCCAGACCGCCCCGACCTCGCGAGGGACCTCGACGGCGAGATCTCCCGGACCGCGTGGATGGCCCGGTTCGGTCTGTCGACACCGCGGGTGTTGGAGCGCGAGTCGCGAGAGGACGGGCCGCCCCGGTGGGTGGTCTCCACGCACCTGCCCGGTGTCGCGGCCCACGAGCCGGAGACCGCCCGCGCGCACCCCCGGCTGGTCGAGCTGCTGGCCGAGGCGGCCCGCACGATCCACGCGTCGGAGGTCGCCGCGGTGGAGGTCTTCCGCGAGCGGTTGGAGGAGAACCTGGAACGGGCCCGGGAGCGGGTGGCAGCCGGTCTGGTCCACCGCTCCTGGCGAGGCAGCCGCTACGCCGGAACCGACCCGGCCCGCGCTCTGGCGGAGGTGGAGCGTCGGGTCGGGCGGGCGGGCGCGCTGCCGGAGGTGGTGACCCACGGGGACTTCTGCCTGCCGAACGTTCTGGTCACCGCTGACGGGGGTTGGGGCCTCGTGGACCTCGGTCAGGCCGGTGTGGCGGATCCGCACCGGGACCTGGCCGCGATGGTGGGAAGCCTGCTCAGCCCGTTGAACCCCCAGTTCGGCCAGGCGGACGCGGACCGGTTCCTGGACGCCTACGGTCGGGACCGCGTCGACCCCGAACTGCTCTCGCTGCACTTCGGGGTCGACGACTTCTTCTGGCCGGTGCCCCCGGCGTGACCCGGCCCTGGCGGTCAGGGCTCCAACGCGTCGTCACCCCGCTTCCCCTGCGGCCTGCCGTTCCCGTTGCCGTTGCCGTTGCCGTTCCCGTTGCCATTGCCGCCGTTCGACGGCCCGCCCCTGCGCCGGTGCTGGCGGCGGAGCCTGCGTGAGCGGGCGGACAACGGGGTGCGACGGCCCCGCTGGGCACCGGAGCCCTCCGCCGTTTCCGCCTGGAGCGCTCTGACCAGGGAGAACATCATGAAGAAACCGATCACGAAGAACGGCAGCCCGAACACGATGATGGTCTGTTGCAGCGCGTCCAACCCGCCCACTCCGGAGGCGGTGAGCACGGTCGCGGCCACCACCCCCTCGGTGATGCCCCAGAACACCCGTTGGCGGGTCGGGGACTCCTCCGTTCCCGAACAGAGCATGTCCACCACCAGGGACGCCGAGTCCGACGAGGTGGTGAAGAAGATGATCACGATGACGATGCACATGGCCGAGACGAAGGTGGTCCACGGGTAGTGCGTGAGGAACGAGAACAGCGCGCCGGGGATGTCTCCCTGATCGACGACCTCCTCGACCAGACCGCCGCCCTGGTTCATCTCGATGTCGAAGGCCGACAGGCCGAACACGCTGAACCACACGATGCTGAAGGCCGTGGGCAGCCCCAGCACGCCGAGCACGAACTCGCGGATGGTGCGGCCCCGCGAGATGCGTGCGATGAAGATGCCGACGAACGGTGACCACGTGATGGTCCAGGCCCAGTAGAAGACCGTCCACGTGCCCTGCCAGCCGGTGTTGCCGAAGGTGTCGTTCCAGAACGAGAGGGGGATGAGCCACTGCGCGTACACGCCGGTGGTCTCGATGACTCCCTTCGCCAGGTAGAGGGAGGACCCGGCGGCGAACACGAACACCAGCAGCGCGACCGCGATGATGATGTTGATCTGGGAGAGCCACTTGATGCCGACGTCCAGGCCTGAGGCCACGGAGATCACCGCGACGCAGGTGACGATGGCGATGAGGATCACCTGGTTGAGGCGGCTCTCCTGAATCCCGAACAGTGTGTTGAGCCCACTGTTGATCTGCATGGTGCCCAGGCCGATGGTGACCGCCACACCGAAGAGGGTGCCCAGGACCGCGAAGATGTCGATCGCCCGGCCGAACGGTCCGTTGACGCGGTCGCCGAGGAAGGGGTGGAAGATCGAGCTCACCCGGAAGGGCAGGCCCTTGCGGTACACGAAGTAGGCGAAGGCCAGGGCCGGCAGGCAGAAGATCGTCCAGGTGTGCAGACCGAAGTGGTACAGCGTGAAGCCCATGGCCTGGTGCGCGGCCTCGACGGTCTCCGGATCGGCGTTGCCCTGAGGGGGGTTGGCGTAGTGGCTGATGGGTTCGGC
>NZ_LAVM01000141.1:0-5615 GCF_001083815.1 Nocardiopsis sp. SBT366
AGTCGGGTCTGACCACCGCCCTGCACAACGTGGGCTACGTGATGACCGAACGCGACCCGGACTACGTGGTGTTGGGCGAGACCCGCACCTACAGCTTCGAGGCCATCACCCGCGCCATCCGCCTGGTGCGCAACGGCGCCCGGTTCATCGCCACCAACCCCGACGAGACCGGGCCCAGCGCCGAGGGGCCGCTGCCCGCGACCGGCGCGGTCGCCGCGCTGATCGAGAAGGCCACCGGCCGCCGCCCCTACTTCGTGGGCAAGCCGAACCCCCTCATGATGCGCTCGGCGCTGCGCAGGATCGGCGCGCACTCGGAGAACACCCTGATGGTCGGCGACCGTATGGACACCGACGTGCTCAGCGGCCTGGAGGCCGGTCTCCAGACGGTCCTGGTGCTCTCGGGCATCTCCGGACGCGACACCGCCGACCAGTTCCCCTACCGGCCCACCCGCGTGATCGGCTCGGTCAAGGAACTCGTGGGCCACACCCAGAACCCCTTCGGCACCGGGGCCTGACCGGGCTCCTCCCGAAACACGTTCCCGGAACATGACGACGGGGGCGGTGGACCATGTCCACCGCCCCCGTATCCGTCGTCGGGCAGGCCGTCGGGCCCTCCCAGGGTCAGGCGCTCTGCCGCTGCTTGGCGATCTCCTCGACCTTCGCCGCCTCTTCACGGCGGCGGGCACGGAGCAGTTCCAGCCGCTCGGCGAGAACCTCTTCCAGGTCCTCCATGCTGCGGCGTTCCAACAGCATGTCCCAGTGGGTGCGGACCGGCTTGGTGTTCTTGGGTTCCTCGCCGCCGCCGTCACGGCGCAGTGCGCGGTCGCCGCAGAAACGGCATTCCCATTCGGCGGGGATTTCGGCCTCGGTCGCGAAGGTGACCGAGAAGCGGTGACCCCGGGTACAGTCGTAGGTGACTTCCTGCCGGGGAGCCAGGTCGGTGTTGCGGTCGTTCTCGTAGCTCGTCGCCCCGAGCCGTGTGCCGCGAAGTGCTCGCTCGGCCATCGTGTGGGTGCCTCCAGGCGCTTGTGCGGTCTCGCGGGGTGTAACGCGTCGGTCCACGTCAAGATTCCCCACTGACCTGAGGTCGAACCTCCTCGGCGGACGCGGGAGCCCGCCCGATGCGTGAGGGCCCGCCCCGCCGGGCCGGTCCGGTGGTGGTGACCTGCACCACTCCGGATGTCCGGCCCTCGAAGTCGCCGACCCCGCTCCGGCCACCCGATCCCCGGTCCCACGCCGCCAGTCCGTCGTGCCGCCGCGCGGTACCCGGATCGCCGCTGTTCGCGGTCGCGGGGGTGGCGACGGTGGATTTTCGGACGGCTTCGTATTCGCGCGTTCGTGCAGTTCAGGAAAGGTTCTTGGGTTTCGTCCGGTGTTCCGTGTCGATTCCCCGGATGGACGCTTCCCGGCTCGGTGCGGAGTTGTGCGGGTCTTCAGTCGGTATCACTAACTTTGTCGGCTAACTCCGGTATTCGTCATTGTTCTGACATGGGAGCCGGTTGGGTCAAGTGGTATCTTTGCTCGCTGTGTGAACAAAGGGCAGGTTGAAGGCCTTAAGGCTGCCTATGTAACACAACAGTGCACGTGGGCTGAGGATGCCCGTTCGGCGTGCTCTTCGGCGTGTGCAAATAGTGAGGACGTGTCCGGACATGGAGCGCCATGACTGACCAAACCCCCCGTCCCGACGGAGTGCCGCCAGCGAGGTCGACCGCCCCGCGCTGGCTGCTCGTCCTGGTGCCGGCCCTGCCAGCCTGGGGGTGGGCGCTCTGGGCCACCCGACCCGACGGGTGGATCCCGGTCCTGGCCGCCGGAGGGGTCGCGCTCGCGCTGATCCTCGTCCTGGCTCTCCTCCTGGCGCGCAGGGACCGTCAGGTCGCCGAGCTCCGGGCCCGAGTGGACACGGCCCGCACCGAGACCGCCGCCCTCTCCACGGAACTGCTGCCCCGCATGGTCGAGCAGCTGCGGTCCGGCGACTCCGCCGACACCGTCCTGCACCGGATGCCCGACGTCGCCGACCCCGCGATCTCCGCCGTCCTGCGGAGCGTGGCCAGCGAGGTCTCCGCCTCCGAGCGCCGCCGCTCCGCCGCCATGGCCGCCTGCGCGACCGCCGCGGGACGGGTCCAGGCACTGTCCACCACCATGCTCGCCGACCTGCGCCGCATGCAGGAACGCCACGGTGACGGCGACGCCGGGGCCGACGTCCTCGGTGACCTCATGCAGCTGGACCACACCACCGCGCAGACCGGCCGGGTCGCCGACAGCATCGCGATCCTCACCGGTGCGCGGTCGGGGCGTCGCTGGGGTCGCGCCATCCCCATGGAGAGCGTCCTGCGCGGCGCCATGGGCCGGATCGGCGCCTACCAGCGAGTGCGCACCCACAGCGTCACCAACCTGGCGGTCGCCGGGTTCGCCGCCGAGGGCGTCATCCACGCCCTCGCCGAGATCCTCGACAACGCGGCCAAGTTCTCCCCGCCCACCGCCGAGGTCCACGTCCACGTGGAGGAGGTGCAGGCCGGGATCGCCGTCATGGTCGAGGACGGAGGCCTCGTCATGGGGGAGGAGGCGCTGCGCCGGGCCCGCGCGGCGGTCCGCGACGGCCTCGACATCACCACCATCTCCGGGACCCGCCTGGGACTGTCGGTCGTCGGCCGCATCGCCCAGCGCTACGGTCTCGAGGTCTCCTTCCGCTCCTCCTCCAGGGGCGGCACAGCCGTGGTCCTGCTCCTGCCGCAGCGCATCGTCAAACCGCTGACCGCCAGCGTCCCCGCACAGCCGATCACCGTTCCCGAGCCCTCCTCCCGCGAGACGGCGGCCCCTCCCGCAGACACGGCCCCCGCTCCCAGGGCGGACAGCGGGCTGCCCTTGCGTCGCCGGGGGCAGTCCCTCGCGGCGGCGGAACGCAACCGGCCCGCTCCCAAGGAGGCCGGTCCCCGCACCCCCTCCACGGGGTTCGGCGCGTTCCGCTCCGCCGTGCGCGGCCAGGAGACGACCGACTCACCGAAGGAAACATGATGGACCTCAAGACGCTGACCTGGCTGCTCGAAGGCCTGCTGGAACGCACCCCCGGCACCCGCCACGCGCTGGTGCTCTCCCGGGACGGCCTCAAGCTGTGCCACACCGCCGGACTGGGCAACGACAGCGCAGACCACCTGGCCGCGATCGCCGCGGGGGTGCAGAGCCTTGCGCACAGCGCCTCGGTGGAGTTCGGCGACGGCCGGGGCGGGGTCCGACAGGCGATGGCCGAGTTCTACGGAGGTCTCCTCTTCATCGTCGAGGCGGGGCACGGCACCCACCTGGCGGTCATCACCAACGGGGAGGCCGAACCTGGGCTGGTCGGCCACAACATGAACGAACTGGTCGAGCAGATGGGTGAGCACCTGACCACGCCGTCCCGAGCCGGGGCCGAAGCGGAGTGAGTCCGTACCGACGGGAGAGCCCCGACCGGCTCTACATCATCACCTCGGGCCGCAGCCGCGGCGGCGACGAGTCCCTGGACGCCGTCACCCTCATCGTCACGGAGAGCGCCCCCGTCCCCGGCATGCAGTCCGAGCACGCCGCCATCCTGCGCCTGTGCGTGAGCCCCATGGCGGTGGTGGAGGTCGCCGCGCACCTGCGCCTGCCCGTGGCGGTCACCCGCATCCTGCTCACCGACCTCCTCGACACCGGCCGGGTGAGCGCCCGCCACCCGGCACCGGCGCCCTCACCGGCGCACCCCCTGGCCTCCCCGGACGTGTTGGAGAAGGTGCTCGTTGCACTCCACAACCTCTGAACCCGCTCACACCGACCAGCAGGTGACCCCGCTGGCGGACAGCACCGAACAGGCCCTGAAGATCGCCGTGGTCGGCGGTTTCGGGGTCGGCAAGACCACCATGGTCAGCTCCGTCAGCGAGATCCGCCCGCTGACCACTGAGGAGACCATGACCCGGGCCGGGGCGGGCATCGACGACCTGGAGGGGGTCGAGGGCAAGCGCACCACCACCGTGGCCTTCGACTTCGGCCGGATCACCCTCGACGCCACCTCGGTCCTCTACCTGTTCGGCGCTCCCGGACAGGAACGCTTCTGGTTCCTGTGGGACCGGCTGTTCACCGGTGCGCTGGGCGCGGTCGTCCTGGTCGACACACGGCGTCTGGAGGACTGCTTCTACGCCATCGACCGCCTGGAGGACCAGGGCACGCCCTTCGTCGTGGCGCACAACGACTTCGGCGAGTCCGAGCACTCCCTCGAGGACGTCCGCACCGCCCTGGACCTGGACCCGGGCATCCCCCTGCTGCGCTGTGACGCCCGAGAGCGAGGCTCGGCCAAGAAGGTGCTCATCGCCCTGGTGGAACACGTGCGTTCCCTGATCACGGAAGGTCCCCGATGACCGGCTGCCCCGTCCGGATGTACGGACCCGAGTTCCAGTCCGACCCGGGCGGTCTCTACGAGAGGATGCGGGCCGAACACGGGCCGGTCGTGCCCGTGCGGATGGAGGGCGACATCCCCGCGTGGCTGGTCGTCGGCTACCGGGAACTGCACCAGGTGATGAACGACACCACCGTGTTCGCGCGCAGTTCCAGCCGCTGGAACGCGTGGCACCTGGTCCCCGCCGATTGGCCGATGCTGCCCATGGTGATCCAGCTGCCGTCGGTGCTCTACACCGAGGGGACCGAGCACCGCCGCCGCACCGGTGCGCTCACCGACGCCCTGTCCGGCACCGACCTGCACGAGCTGCGCACCACCACCGCGCGCATGGCCGACCGGCTCATCGACGCCTTCTGCACCACCGAGGGCACGGACCTGCGCACCTCGTACACGGCACGGCTGCCCGCGCTCGTGCTCAGCTGGATGTACGGGCTGGACGACGTGCGCGGCGACCACCTCGCCGACAACATGAACACCATGATCGACGGCGGCCCCGACGCCATGGTCGCCCAGCAGACGCTGATGGCCGCCATGAGCGAGCTGGTCGCGGACCGTCGTGCCAGGCCCGGCCCGGACGTGGTCTCCCGGCTGCTCGACCACCCCGCCGGGTACAGCGACGAGGAGGCGGTCCCGGAGCTCATCGTCCTGCTGGGCGGCGGCAACCAGCCGACCGCCGAGTGGCTGGGCAACGCACTGCGGCTGATGTTCACCGACGCCCGTTTCGGCGCGTCCATCGCCGGCGCCCGCAACAGCGTGCAGGAGGCCCTCAACGAGGTCCTGTGGGAGGACACCCCCACCCAGATCCACGCCGGGCGCTTCGCCGCGCACGACGTCGAGCTGGGAGGCCAGCTCATCCGGCAGGGCGACCTCGTGCTCCTCGGGATCTCCGGCGCCAACCGGGACCCGCTCGTGCGCTCCACGGCGGGCCGGATCGGTGACCGGGGCAGCCAGGCCCACCTGTCTTTCTCGCACGGACCCCACCAGTGCCCCTACCCGGCCCGGGAGATCGCCGAGATCATCGCCGTCACCGGCGTCGAGGTGCTGGTCGACCGGCTCCCCGACATCGAACTCGCCGTTCCCGCCGAGGACCTGCGCTGGCGCCCCTCCCCGTGGGTGCGGGGGGTCGCCTCCCTGCCCGTGACCTTCACCCCGACCGAACCGTACGGGGGCCTCTGACCGCAACGGCCCCCGCGTGCCCCCGATCCCCGCGTAC
>NZ_LAVM01000142.1:0-5452 GCF_001083815.1 Nocardiopsis sp. SBT366
TTCACAAACGCACAAACAACCCCAACAAAAAAGAAGGGAAAGAACCCGCCCCAAAGGACAAGCCCTTCCCCTCCCCTATCAAGAAAAACCGTGGCAGCGACCTACTCTCCCACCCCACAACAGGGCAGTACCATCAGCGCAAGGAGACTTAACGACCGGGTTCGGAATGAGACCGAGTGTGACCCTCCTGCCAAAACCACCACGGAAACCAACACCCACAACCACCACTCAACCCAACAGGGGAGCAACAGCCACGAGCAAGCTTCGTGAACAAAGTGTGCGCGAACATCCAATTATCTGCAGCGGACAAGCCCTCGACCTATTAGTACCGGTCAGCTCCACCCCTCACGAGGCTTCCACACCCGGCCTATCAACCCTGTCGTCTACAGGGAGTCTTACCCTCTCAAGGAGGCAGGAGACCTCATCTCGAAGCAAGCTTCCCGCTTAGATGCTTTCAGCGGTTATCTCTCCCGAACGTAGCCAACCAGCCATGCCCTTGGCAGGACAACTGGCACACCAGAGGTTCGTCCGTCCCGGTCCTCTCGTACTAGGGACAGCCCTTCTCAAGTCTCCAACGCGCACAGCGGATAGGGACCGAACTGTCTCACGACGTTCTAAACCCAGCTCGCGTGCCGCTTTAATGGGCGAACAGCCCAACCCTTGGGACCAACTCCAGCCCCAGGATGCGACGAGCCGACATCGAGGTGCCAAACCATCCCGTCGATATGGACTCTTGGGGAAGATCAGCCTGTTATCCCCGGGGTACCTTTTAGCCGTTGAGCGACACCGCTTCCACACGCCGGTGCCGGATCACTAGTCCCAGCTTTCGCTCCTGCTCGACACGTCCGTCTCACAGTCAAGCTCCCTTGTGCACTTACACTCAACACCTGATTACCAACCAGGCTGAGGGAACCTTTGGGCGCCTCCGTTACTCTTTGGGAGGCAACCGCCCCAGTTAAACTACCCACCAGACACTGTCCCCGAACCGGATCACGGTCCAAAGTTAGATGCCCGAAACAGTCAGAGTGGTATTTCACCAACGCCTCCACCGCCACTAGCGTGACAGTCTCACAGGCTCCCACCTATCCTACACAAACCATCCCAAACACCAATGTCAAGCTATAGTGAAGGTCCCGGGGTCTTTCCGTCCTGCTGCGCGAAACGAGCATCTTTACTCGTAGTGCAATTTCACCGGGCCCATGGTTGAGACAGTGGGGAAGTCGTTACGCCATTCGTGCAGGTCGGAACTTACCCGACAAGGAATTTCGCTACCTTAGGATGGTTATAGTTACCACCGCCGTTTACTGGCGCTTAGATTCCTAGCTTCGCGGGCCGAAACCCACTAACCAGTCCTCTTAACGTTCCAGCACCGGGCAGGCGTCAGTCCGTATACAGCGTCTTACGACTTCGCACGGACCTGTGTTTTTAATAAACAGTCGCTTCCCCCCGCTATCTGCGACCCCACCCAGCTCAGGCCGTAAAGACCGTCACCAGACAGGGCTCCCCTTCTCCCAAAGTTACGGGGACAATTTGCCGAGTTCCTTAACCATGGTTCACCCGAACGCCTCGGTATTCTCTACCTGACCACCTGCGTCGGTTTAGGGTACTGGCCACACACGAACTCGCTAGAGGCTTTTCTCGACAGCATGGGATCACTCACTTCACCAAAAACGGCTCGGCATCACGTCTCAGCCTTAACGAAGGGCGGATTTGCCTACCCCTCGGCCTACACGCTTACTCCCGGACAACCATCGCCGGGTAGAGCTACCCTCCTGCGTCACCCCATCACTTACCTACTACAAGCTCGGGTCCCAGACCAGTTCAGAGGCATCCCCCGAAGGGCACACCAAGAACCAGCGTGGTTAGCATCACCTGATTCGATACTGGACGCTCGTGCACGGGTACGGGAATATCAACCCGTTATCCATCGACTACGCCTGTCGGCCTCGCCTTAGGTCCAGACTCACCCTGGGCGGATTAACCTGCCCCAGGAACCCTTAGTCAATCGGCGGCAACGTTTCTCACGTTGCTTTCGCTACTCATGCCTGCATTCTCACTCGCACACCCTCCACCACTCGATCACTCGGCAGCTTCACTGGATGCACGACGCTCCCCTACCAACCCAGCCCTTACGGGCTGAACTTCACAGCTTCGGCGGTGTACTTAAGCCCCGCTACATTATCGGCGCAGAACCACTTGACCAGTGAGCTATTACGCACTCTTTAAAGGATGGCTGCTTCTAAGCCAACCTCCTGGTTGTCTCAGCAACTCCACAACCTTTCCCACTTAGCACACGCTTAGGGGCCTTAGCTGATGATCTGGGCTGTTTCCCTCTCGACTACGAAGCTTATCCCCCGCAGTCTCACTGCCACGCTTCACTTAACCGGCATTCGGAGTTTGTCTGACGTCAGTAACCTTGTAGGGCCCATCAGCCAAACAGTAGCTCTACCTCCAGCAAGAAACACGTGACGCTGCACCTAAATGCATTTCGGGGAGAACCAGCTATCACGGAGTTTGATTGGCCTTTCACCCCTACCCACACCTCATCCCCCAGATTTTCAACTCTGGTGGGTTCGGGCCTCCACGAGGTCTTACCCCCGCTTCACCCTGGACATGGGTAGATCACTCCGCTTCGGGTCCACAGCATGCGACTCAATCGCCCTATTCAGACTCGGTTTCCCTACGGCTACCCCACCCGGGTTAACCTTGCCACACACCATGACTCGCAGGCTCATTCTTCAAAAGGCACGCCATCACCAAAGACAAGCTTCAGCTCTGACGGCTTGACAGCACACGGTTTCAGGTACTATTTCACGACCCCTCACCGGGGCACTTTTCACCTTTCCCTCACGGTACTAGTGCACTATCGGTCATCAGGACGTATTTTGGCTTAGCAGGTGGTCCTGCCAGATTCACACGGAATTTCTCGGGCTCCGCGCTACTCGGGAGAACATCAACACCTAGACTCTTCCTTCACCTACGGGACTCTCACCCACTCCGGTACCGTTTCCCAACGGATTCAGCTAGAAAAATCATCAGCGCTCCAGGCCGACAGACCTGAAAAGATGCATCCCACAACCCCGCACACGCAACGACTGTCGTCTATCACACGCGCACGGTTTAGCCTCTTCCCCGTTCGCTCACCACTACTAGGAGAATCACTGTTGTTTACTCTTCCTACGGGTACTGAGATGTTTCACTTCCCCGCGTCACCACCAACTACCCTATACATTCAGGTAGCGGCAACCCGACACAACTCGGGCTAGGTTTCCCCATTCGGACACCCGCGGATCAAAGCTCGGTTGACAGCTCCCCGCGGCCTATCGTGGCCTCCCACGTCCTTCATCGGCGCCTGATGCCAAGGCATCCACCGTGTGCCACTATCACTTGGCCACTACAGATAATAAGATGCTCGCGCACACTATTCACAAATCAAAACACCAACCACAAACTCCCCTACCTCAAACCACAAACCCAACCCGCAAGGGCCAGGACGTGGGAGTTACTGGAGGTGGTAGCGGGAACCAACCACAAGGATTGCTTCCTCAGACACCCAACAGCGCGCCCCCCGACGCTTCTAGTCGCCGGAGGCAAAGTCCAATTTTCTTCAGCCACTCCCCACCACCCCGCAAGGGGTGTGAGGTCCACTTTCGAGTCCGACCAACGATAGAAAGGTGTTGGTCTTCAAAAGACTCCTTAGAAAGGAGGTGATCCAGCCGCACCTTCCGGTACGGCTACCTTGTTACGACTTCGTCCCAATCGCCAGCCCCACCTTCACTCATTCCCTCCCCGAAGGGTTAGGCCACAAGTTTCGGGTGTTGCCGACTTTCATGACGTGACGGGCGGTGTGTACAAGGCCCGGGAACGTATTCACCGCGGCGTTGCTGATCCGCGATTACTAGCGACTCCACCTTCATGGGGTCGAGTTGCAGACCCCAATCCGAACTGAGACCGGCTTTAAGGGATTCGCTCCACCTTACGGTATCGCACGCCCATTGTACCGGCCATTGTAGCATGTTTGCAGCCCAAGACATAAGGGGCATGATGACTTGACGTCGTCCCCACCTTCCTCCGAGTTGACCCCGGCAGTCTCCCATGAGTCCCCACCATTACGTGCTGGCAACATGGAACAAGGGTTGCGCTCGTTGCGGGACTTAACCCAACATCTCACGACACGAGCTGACGACAGCCATGCACCACCTGTCACCCACCAACTAAATGACCCTGTATCTCTACAGGTCCACGGGTGATGTCAAACCTTGGTAAGGTTCTTCGCGTTGCGTCGAATTAAGCAACATGCTCCGCCGCTTGTGCGGGCCCCCGTCAATTCCTTTGAGTTTTAGCCTTGCGGCCGTACTCCCCAGGCGGGGCGCTTAATGCGTTAGCTACGGCGCGGAAACCGTGGAAAGTCCCCACACCTAGCGCCCAACGTTTACGGCATGGACTACCAGGGTATCTAATCCTGTTCGCTCCCCATGCTTTCGCTCCTCAGCGTCAGGTAAGGCCCAGAAACCCGCCTTCGCCACCGGTGTTCCTCCTGATATCTGCGCATTTCACCGCTACACCAGGAATTCCAGTTTCCCCTACCTACCTCTAGCATGCCCGTATCCACTGCAGAACCGGAGTTAAGCCCCGGTCTTTCACAGCAGACGCGACATGCCGCCTACGAGCTCTTTACGCCCAATAATTCCGGACAACGCTCGGACCCTACGTATTACCGCGGCTGCTGGCACGTAGTTAGCCGGTCCTTATTCCCCACCTACCGTCAACCCCACGAGAACGTGGAGCCTGCGTTGGTGGTAAAAGAGGTTTACAACCCGAAGGCCTTCATCCCCCACGCGGCGTCGCTGCATCAGGCTTTCGCCCATTGTGCAATATTCCCCACTGCTGCCTCCCGCAGGAGTCTGGGCCGTGTCTCAGTCCCAGTGTGGCCGGTCGCCCTCTCAGGCCGGCTACCCGTAATCGCCTTGGTAGGCCTTTACCCCACCAACAAGCTGATAGGCCGCGAGCCCATCCCTGACCGATAAAACTTTCCACCCTCCACCATGAGGTGGCGGGTCGTATCCGGTATTAGACGGCGTTTCCACCGCTTATCCCGGAGTCAGGGGCAGGTTGCTCACGTGTTACTCACCCGTTCGCCGCTCGTGTACCCCGAAGGGCCTTACCGCTCGACTTGCATGTGTTAAGCACGCCGCCAGCGTTCGTCCTGAGCCAGGATCAAACTCTCCATAAAGGTCAAACAACCCGTCCCGGCGACCGTGAGGTCAGCCTGGGGCGAGTAAACCTAGAAGAAATCCTGACCAACCAACTCGCGTTGGTTAATCAAAGGAACCCTACGCACCGAAGTGCGTCGGGGCCAAAACAAACATGGCTTAAAGAAAATCAAACACGCGCTGTTGAGTTCTCAAGAAACAATCACTCTTCCCGTACAAGCGCCAGAACCGAAGTTCCG
>NZ_LAVM01000143.1:0-5439 GCF_001083815.1 Nocardiopsis sp. SBT366
CCGCCCACCAGCGCCCCCGTTACCTGTCGTGGGACGTGTCCGGGATGAACGAGCCCCACCCGGGCCCGGTGCGCCGTGTCGAAGGGGACACCGCGCGCACCGAGTGCGGGGGCTGGACCGTCACCACGGTCGCGGGATCGGTTCGTCTGTCAGGGGAGGGTGACCGTCTGGACGGCCTCCGCGCACTGTGCACGGCCGTCTGGGCCGACGAGACGGTCGACCCCTCGGGGTCTTCGGCAGCCGAGGCCCTGGCCGTCCTGGGCTGGTGACCGGATCACCGAACCGCCTCGCTCACACGCGAGGCGGTGTCCGCCTCCACCTCCAGCACGCTGTGGATCCCGTTCCAACCCCGCCAGGTCCGGCGGCGCAGCTCACCGGTCACCCGGACCACGTCGCCGACCCGCCAGCCCTCCACCCCCGCGCACAGGTGCGGATCGAAGGAGACGAGGGTCATCGAGTCGGCCCGATCCCGCTTTCGTCCGGGCACTTCGGGGCGGGCCACGCAGATCCGCCAGGTGACCAGGCGGTCCCCGCTGGGTAGTTCGCGTTCGGAGGGGGCGGCGGTGACCCGGCCGACCACGAGGACCTCGTTGCGGTGTCCTTCGGCCCGGTCCGGACGTTCCGGGGCTGTGACGTCGGAGACGGCCAGGTCTGGGGACAGGGGCGGCGGTTCGGTTCCGTTCGGGCTCCCCGAAGCGGAGGTCGTTCCCGACGGCTCGGGCATGACCGGCCCGGGAGCAGTCCTCGTGGAGTGGCCGGGTGGGGTGGGTACGTGGATGGGCTTCGACGACACGGGTGCGGGGGTGGATTCGAGCACGAGGGCCTTTCTTGGAGTGTCCTGGTGCGCGCGCTGGTTCCAGGATCACCCGGGCGGGTGGTGGAGGGAAAGGCCCTTGCGGAAGCTGTGGACAACGGTGCGACCCCGCCGTCAGCTGCCATGACATCCTTGTCCTAGAGTCGGGTTCGGTCCGCGGCGGACCGAAGGACGCTGAGGAAGAGGGGTGCCCGCCGTGCACGACGACGTGGACGTCAGCGGTCTGCCCGAGGGGATCACTCCGCTCGGTGACGAGATCTACGCGATCGACACGATGCTCGCGGGTTATCCCGGGGTCGTGTCCGCCTACCTCATCCGCACCGAGCGGCCCTGCATCATCGAGGTCGGCACCGCCGGTTCGGCCCCGGTCCTGCGCGACGCCGTCATCCGGCTCGGGCTGGCCCCGGAGGACCTCGCCACCATCGTGGTCACCCACATCCACCTGGACCACGCGGGCGGCACCGGGGACATGGCGGCCCTGTTCCCCAACGCGGAGATCGTCGTGCACGAGCGCGGCGCCCGCCACCTGGCCGACCCCGGCCGCTTGATGGCCAGCGCCAAGATGGTGTGGGGCGACCGGTTGGAGTCCCTGTTCGGGCACATGCGTCCCACCGAGGCCGCCCGCATCCGGTCCGTGGCCCAGACCGGTGAGGTCGACCTGGGCGCGGGCCGCAGGCTCGTGTCGCACTACGCCCCCGGCCACGCCAAGCACCACATGGGGCTGGTCGACACCGGGACCGGCGACCTGTACGTGGGCGACGCCCTCGGTGTGTACAACCCCCTCACCGGGGACCTGCGCCCGGCCACCCCGCCGCCGGACTTCGACATGGAGGCCTGCCTGCGCACCCTGCGCCTGTTCGGTGACATCGGTGCGCAGCGGCTCATGTTCTCCCACTTCGGCGCACACGACGCCGTCAACGAGACCATCGACCGCGCCGAGAGCGAACTGCGTCTGTGGGTGGAGACCGTACGGGACTCCCGGGACACCGGCGGGGACCTCGACCACGCCATCGCGATGGTGCGCGACAAGGTCATCAGTCGGTACAAGCCGCTTCCTCCGGAGGCCTCGAGCGGGACCAAGGCCGTCCTGGACACGCTCAGCGGCCCGGAGGCCAATGTGAGCGGGATCGTGCACTGGTTGGACCGACTCGCCCAGGAGCAGGCCGAGGCGAAGCGCAAGTCCGCTGAGGAGCGGGCCTGAGGCCCTCCCCGCCTGGTCGGGGTGGCATGCGGTTCCATCCGCCATGCGCAACGCGGCCCGGATCTGATCGCTCGGGCGGCGGATGAGCAACCCCAGGGGAGGGTGGCGTCCACGCGGGTCCGCGCTATCCTCCCGCCCTGTGTCATCCTGGCGCCATGACCATCGATGTCCGCCCGGCCACGGTCTTCGACGACGTCCGAACCCTGGTCGGCCCCAAGTCGCCCCAGGCCAACGTGTGCTGGTGCCTGAGCTATCGAATCCCGTCCAGGCTCAACAAGGAGCTCCGCGGTCCCGCCCGCGGCGAGTACGTGACGGAACTGTGTCGCGCGGAACCCCCGCCCGGGGTACTCGCCTACGACGGCGGTGAACCGGTCGGTTGGGCCGCCGTGGCACCGCGCTCGGCGACCTCCTTCGCCCGGAACCGAAAGATCCCGCACATCGACGACCTGCCGGTCTGGTCCCTGTGGTGCATCCGGGTGCGCCCCGGTCACCGCAAACAGGGAATCTCGCGAAGCCTGATCAGCGGGGCCGTCGAGTTCGCCCGCTCCCACGGCGCACCTGTGGTCGAGTCCTACCCCTTGGACAACGGCGACGCCAGAGTGGATCAGACGATGGCCTATCCCGGTCTCAGGAAGAACTTCGAGCGCGCAGGGTTCGTCCACGCCGCTGACACGGCCTCGGTCCTGTCCGGTCACCCCCGTGTGCTGATGCGGCGGGATCTGCGGTCGGACCCCTGAGCCGGAGAGTCGGCCTCGGGCAGGTCCGGGGGCTGGCCGGACACACCAAGGCCTGCGCCCTGCGCATGGCCAGGGAGAAGGGGCTCAGGCACGCTTACACGGAGAACCACGTCAGTAACCAGCCGATGCTCGCCATCAACGATCGGCTCGGGTACGAGCCCGTCGGTGTCGAGAGCATCCACGTCAGGCGCCCTGGTTCCTGAGGACGGCCCCGAACGTACCGAGGCAGCCGTCGGCGGCCGTGAAGGCGCACTGCGACAGGGGCGGCTCTAGCGAGCGCCGGGCAGCGCGAGGACCCGCAGGAGGTGCGCGTACAGGCCGTCCGCCCAGGACAGTTCACGCTCCGGGGGAAGCTGGTCGAAGGCGCGCACCTCGACGGTCTCGAACTCGCCGCTCAGTGGTTCCAGGGCGCTCACCCGGGCGTGCGTGACCACTGTCGTGTGCCCGCCGGACAACACGTAGTACCCGAGGGGGCGGACGTCCGCGAGGGTCGCCCCAGCTTCCTCGGACGCCTCCCGCCGGGCGGTGGCGTAGAGGTCCTCGCCGCTCTCGTGGTGGCCTCCGGGAAACTCCCAGGCCCGCCGTCTGTGGCGGACCATGAGGAGGCGCTCCCCCAGGTAGGTCAGGCACACCACCGAGTCGTAGCGCCGGGGAACCGCCCCCAGGTACACGACGGCGCCGCCGAGTGGCTCCTGGCCACTCGACGGCGCTCCGTCAGGGAGTTCCGAGGGGGTCAGCCCCGGTCCTCGCGGCCGCCTCGGCGGTCGTCACGACGATCGTCGCGGCGGTGTTCCCGGCCCTTGTCGTCACGACGCTCCCGGGAAGCGGTGGCCTCGGCCTCGGCCGCCGCCTCGTCCGCCTCCTCCTCGACGTCGGTCCAGACGACCCCGTCCTCGACGTCGCTGTCGACCAGCTCGACGCCCTCGATCGCGGCCAGGCGCTCGTCGGCGTCCGTGACACCCTCGCGGTCCACGGAGGAGGCACGCGCGAAGTACTCGCGGGCGTCCTCCTTGCGGCCCAGCTCCTCCAGGACGTCGGCGTAAGCGTAGAACAAACGGGCCACGTACGGACGGGCCCGGCGCTCCTTCAGCTCAGGAACCTGGAGCTCGGCGAGGGCCGCCTTCACGTCACCCATGTCGCGGCGGGCACCGGCGGCGACGATCCGCAGCTCGATGCGCTCGTCGGCGTCCAGGTCCTTGGCAGCCGGGTCGTTGGTGATCTCCAGGGCCCGCTCGGGACGGCCGAGGCCGCGCTCGCAGTCAGCCATGATCGCGAGGAAGGTGTCCCGACCACTCATGCGGCGAGCCGCGCGCAGGTCGGAGAGGGCCTCCTGCCACTTGCCCACCGTGTAGGCCGCGATACCGGACGCCTCACGGACCGTGGCCAGGCGGGAGGCCTTGCGGCGAGCGTAGGCAGCGTGCTTGTAGGCGCGCTCGGGGTCCTCGTCCACCAGGATGCCGGCCGCGACGATGTGCTTGCCGATCAGCTCGGCCAGGGATTTGGGCAGCGAGTGCAGGTCGCGCTTGGTGTCCTTGTCCAGCTGGTCGTAGGTGGCCTCGTCGGGCAGCGGCGGAGCGATGTCTGCCGGGTCACGGTCGTCACGGCGATCGTCACGACGGTCATCGCGACGGTCATCGCGACGGTTGTCCCGCTGCGGTCGACGGTCGTCACGCTGGAAGTCGCGGCCCCGGTCGTTCCGGTTCCCGCCACGGTCGTCCCGGCCGCCTTCGCGGCCACGGAAGTCGCGCCCACCACCCTGACGGTCGTCGCGGCCCCGATACCCGCCCCGGTCGTCACGACGGTCGTCGCGCCCACCACCCTGACGGTCGTCGCGGCCACGGTAGCCGCCGCGGTCGTCACGCCGACCGTCCTGGCGGTCGCGGTCCCCGCGGTAGCCGCCGCGCTGGCTGTCGCCGCCTCGGTTGCCACCACGGTCGTCACGGCGTTCGCCGCCCGGACCACCCCGGTAACCGCCGCGGCGGTCGTCCCCGCCACGGAAGTCACGGCCGCCGCCACGGCGGTCGTCGTCGCGCCTGCCGCCACGGTCGTTCCCGCGGTCGTCGCGGCCCCGATACCCGCCCCGGTCGTCACGACGCTCGCCGCCTGCAGCGCCTCGGTCGCCTCCGCGATCGTCGCGACGGTCGCCGCCTCGGTCGTCGCGGCGGAACCCACCGCGGCGGTCATCGCCACCCCGGAAGTTGCGGCGGTCGCCACCGCCACCGGAGTCGCCTCTGTCGTCCCGGGAGCCCCTGTAGCCAGACCGGGAACGGGAGTCGTCACCGCGCCCGCGACCGCCAGGCTCACCGGAGCGGTTACCGCTGTGGTCGTTTGCTCCGGAGTCCTCGCGGTCTCCCGATCGGCTGTCCTCAGTCATCCAACCCGTCCGTCAACACTCAAAAGCGCTGCCACTTTGAGCAGTAGCAGCGCGTAGTAGTACTCGTATCCTCCAGCCTACGACATGGCGTACGCGTACATCACCAAAGCCGCAGCACAGGACGGTGGGCTTGTCCACAGCTTCACACCTCCCGCAGTCAACCCCGGCCCCACACCCGAAAAACACAATTCACAAACGCACAAACAACCCCAACAAAAAAGAAGGGAAAGAACCCGCCCCAAAGGACAAGCCCTTCCCCTCCCCTATCAAGAAAAACCGTGGCAGCGACCTACTCTCCCACCCCACAACAGGG
>NZ_LAVM01000144.1:0-4702 GCF_001083815.1 Nocardiopsis sp. SBT366
GCCCTCCCCTCCTCCCACTCCGCCCGTGACCAACCAACGAAGGGGCCGAGCCACCCTGCTTCGAGGTGGCTCGGCCCACCCTCTCGTCACGCTCCACCAGGCCGTTTGTCGACTTCTCGACCTCTCGATTCGACGACTCCGCGAAGGCCGCCCGTAGACACCACGGTCCGCGGGCAGGCGACACCTCGATCACCCCGAGGCCCGTACCCCCGCCTTCCGAAGGACCCAGGCCAGCCCGTCCCCTCCCCGCGCCCGGACCCTCCCTGCTCCGTGCGCGAGCCGGACACACTCGCCCCAGTGACAACTACGCACGAGTAGTCACTCACCTGACCACGAAGAAAGTCCGTGGCCTCCTCGCCTACGGTCGCAGTACTCCGTGGAGTCACGAGGCGAAGACTCCTCGGAGGGCGCGGACCGCTTCGCCCGTCCCCGGCATCACCTCGGAGACCCCATGGCGTACCAAGCCGGCAGCCCGCCCACCCCACCGGAACGACACTCCTCGTCGCCCGGGTCGACCCCCTCGGGCTCCCGCCCTTCTGACCCCTCCGCTGCTTCGGCCCCTGCGGCACCGTCACCATCCCCACCACCCTCGGCCGCGGCCAGGCTCCGCCACACGCTGAAGGTCGCCCGGGTCCTGGTGAGGGCCGGGGTCCTCTCCCCCGGCCGTCCGGACAGGATCGTTCGCCAGCTCCGTGCGTTGAACACCTGGGGAGCCACGATCGCTGGCGGCTACGCCGCAGCCGGTGAGCGCGTGCCCGATCAGGTGTCGGTGATCGACGAATCGGGCAGCACGACCTTCGGCGAGATGAACCAGCTCGGGCGCGCACTGGCCCGGGACCTCCACGACCTCGGTGTCGGCCAGGGCACCAGAGTGGGCATCCTGTGTCGCAACCACAGTGGGCTGGTGCAGGCGGCCATCGCCTGCGGCCGCCTGGGTGCGGACACCGTTCTCCTGAACACAGGCTTGGCCGCGGGCCCCCTGCTCGACGTGGTGGAGCGCAACGGGGTCTCGCTACTCGTCGCGGACGCCGAGTTCGAGGATCTGTACCAGGAGCTGGCTCCGGAGATCCCCCGGGTGACGGCCTGGGGTGAACCGCGTGTGCCGGGACCCCGGATACCAACCAGGACCCGGGCGCCGGGCGGATCGCGTTCGCAGTCGCCCCCGTCCACCCTGCCGAACGAGGCCGCCCAGGAGCTCCAGCCGAATCCCGGAGAGCACCCGCCGGGCAACCACCCGAAGGTCCCGGCGGCCGACCCGCCACCACCCGAGCGCCCCGGCAGGCTGATCGTGCTCACCTCGGGAACGACGGGCACGCCGAAGGGAGCCCGCCGCCCCACCCCGAAGGGGCCGCAGGACGCCGCCTCGGTGCTGTCGCGCATCCCGTTGGACTCCGGGGACCGCATCCTGGTGTCGGCGCCGGTCTTCCACACCTGGGGGCTGGCCGGGGTCCAGCTGGGCATGTCGATGCGGGCGACGCTGGTGATGCGTCGACTCTTCGAACCGGAGGACGCGCTCAGGACGATCCAGGAACAGCGGTGCACGGTGTTGTTCGCGGTACCGGTGATGCTGCGGAGGATCATGGATCTGCCTCGTTCGACCCGCGAACGGTACGACACGTCCTCCCTGCGGATCGTGGCGTGCAGTGGTTCGGCGATGAGCCCGCAACTGATCAGTGACTTCATGGACGTGTTCGGGGACGTGGTCTACAACCTGTATGGGTCGACCGAGGTGTCGTGGGCGACGATCGCCACCCCGGAGGACCTGCGACTGGCTCCGACCACCGCCGGCCGGCCTCCGCTCGGAACCCGGATTGCGGTCCTGGACGAGCAGGGCCGCGAGGTCCCCCAGGGGAGCGAGGGCGCGATCCACGTCGGCAACGAAATGCTCTTCGACGGGTACACCAACGGAAACACCAAACGAATCGCCGACGGGCTGATGGAGACGGGCGACCGCGGTTACGTGGACGTCCACGGGCTGCTGCACGTGGCCGGGCGAAACGACGACATGATCGTGTCGGGCGGTGAGAACGTCTTCCCGCGTCCGGTGGAGGACGCGATCGTGACGATGCCGTCGGTGCGTGAGGTGGTGGTGACCGGGGTCCCGGACGAGGAGTTCGGCCAACGTTTCGCGGCCTACGTGGTGCCGTACGAGGGCCGTTCCGTGGATCCGAACGAACTCCGGATGCACGTCCGCGAGGCCCTGGGCCGGTTCTCGGTGCCGCGTGACGTGGTGGTCCTGGAGGAGTTGCCGCGCAACGCGACCGGGAAGGTGGTCAAACGGCGGTTGCCGAGCAGTGCCTCGCCGCGGCCCCACGACTGGCAGCCCTCGGACGAACCGGATGGATCGCGCAGGCAGGGATAACGCCCCGCGCTCGGGCCAACGAAACGCGTCCCGTTCCTTCGCGGGCTTCTGAGCCCCGCCACCACGGTCCCGCGAACTCACGAGCCCTCGAACTCCCCGGCTTCCCGGGTACCCGGGTACCCGGGTACCCGACTTCCTGAGTTTCTGGGTTCCCGACTTCCCTGGTTCCTGGGTTCCCGGCTCCAGCGCTACCGTCCTCGGACGCTCACGATCCTCACCCCTCCCGGTCTCCTGTTCGACCCCCGTCACATTCGCCCAGCACCCTTCCCCACTCCTCGACAGCTCCCCTATGGCGCCGACGTGACCCGGTCCCGACGCCATCGCGGACGACTTGATACCCGATGCGCATCCCTGTGTCCCCATGTCCTTTTTTGCCTTGCACACAAGGCAATTGTGGGCTTTGACATCGGGTGCGTGGTTACTACGATGTGGAACGATGCCCGACCGATCCCCCGCCCCCAGGGGCGACTTCGAACTCCCAGCAGTCGACGAGCAGATGTGCTTCGCGCTGTACGCGGCCTCGCGTGCCGTCACGAACCTCTACCGCCCTCTGCTGGATCCGCTCGGCCTGACCTATCCCCAGTACCTCGTGATGATGCTCCTCTGGGAACGCGGAGAGTGCGCGGTCAAGGAGATCGGCGCGGTGCTGCAACTCGACTACGGCACTCTCACTCCGCTGCTCAAGCGCCTGGAGACCAATCGCCTCCTACGCCGGGAACGCGACCCGGCCGACGAACGCTCGGTGCTGGTCACCGCCACGGAGGAGGGCGCCGCGCTGCGGGCCCGCGCCCGGGGCGTGCCTGAGGCCATCGGTCGGGTCATCGACCTGCCCGCCGAGGAGTTCGAGTCGACCAGGCTCGCGCTGCGCAAGCTGACCTCCCACGTTCTCGCGGGTGAGGCCCGCGTCGAGAACCCCTAGCCGTCCTCCTTGAGGGACGGTCGCGAGGACGGGCACCACGGGGGTCGTGCCCGTCCTGCGGTCCGAGTGGGAGAAACGGTGCGGACGGGCTCGAATGCCCGTCCGCACCAGCTTTCCGGGGGCTTCCGGGTTACCGTTGAAGCATGTCGATCTGGGCTTCAGACAACCGCAACGGCCACGTCCGAGAGGCTCTGACCCTCCTGCTCTCGCAGGGGGTGATCGACGACTTCAGAATCAGCCCCGAAGACGAGTTCCCGTTCAGAATCCAGGTACCCGCGGGGATCGTCCCGATGACCGAGCACCAGGCCGCACATTTCGCCCTGGGCGCGGTGACCGCGCACTTCGGCCACCTGGCCCGGGACTCCGAGGGGTCGGGGTTCTGACCGCCCGGACGATCCACCGCACGTGCCGCACCTCCGCACCGGGTTCGCGCGCCCCGACGTCCGATCATCCGGCCCACCGGTCGTCCCCACGGCCCCACTCTCGCCATCAGCAGCCGCCCTGGGTGAGTTCCCAGTGGTCCGCGGAGGTCGCGGTCAGTGAGGTCCGCACGGCCGTGTTCCAGAGTCCGAGCGGGTCCACGGAGCCCAACGCGTAGGCGTGGCCGAGGCGGTGTTCGGCCCGGCCCCGGGTGACGTGGGCGCGGTTGCTCGCGGTCACGCACTCACCGAAGGGTCCCTCCGTGGGCCCTTCGGTCGGGCCTTGGGTGGGCCCCTCTGTGGGCCCCTCACTCGGCGGAGGTGGGCTCACCGCCCCCGGCCCCCGCGACACCCCCAAACTGTGCGGTGGACCCGGTGGAGCAGACCGCGAGGGGAGGGGGAGCGTTGGGCGGGGGAGTACATGGCACGGCTCCGGGGGATGAACGGTGGTCGGGGGTGGTTCGGCCGAACCGGTGCACCCAAGCCCAGGATTCGAGTGACCTGAGCAACATGTCGATGCGACTCCGATCCATGACCCCGGCAGGTGGGAAGTCCACAGCCTCCCGCTCGTGCATGGGGTGACACCACACGGACACACCCCGGGGTGTGTCCGCGCCCCCTATCCCCCGGCGTGCGGGACGCGCCTAGTTTTCTGGCATGACGACGCACGAGTTCCTGTCGGACGCCGCGCGACAGACCCCCGGTTCGCCCACCGAACCCTCCGCTCACCCCCTTCCCCGTTCTTCACCACGATGTCAGCGCCACGGGCGGCCTCCTCGGCCGCGTCGAGGTCGGTCAGGTCCAGCTCCACCGGCTCGCCCACACCCTGGTCGGCCAGCTCGGCGAGGGTGGCGCCGTCGATGTCGACCAGCCGGACCGTGGCACCGGCGGCGGCGAGGCGCAGCGCGCAGGCGCGGCCGATACCGCTGGCGGCGCCCGTCACCAGTGCGGTCCTTCCCGTGAGGTCGACGCGGGTGGTGTGGGGGGCGGGGGTGGCCGAGG
>NZ_LAVM01000013.1:0-86638 GCF_001083815.1 Nocardiopsis sp. SBT366
CCCCGAACCCGGTTCGCCCACCCGCTTCCCCCCGGCCTGAGCGAGCCTCGCGGGACGGAGCCCTCGTGCCGTACCGTGCCGCCTGGTCGTGGCGACCGAAGCTGCGGAACCCTCCAGGTGAGGGCGCCGCTTGTCCGGGATCGGCCCCGGACGTCGCATACGTTCGAGGGTCGTCGCCGCGGGCCGCCCCGGAGGTGGGCCGGACAGCCGCGCGGGCACGCGGACCGAGGTGACCACATCCTGAGATGTGCCTGTTGACAACGGGTTCCAGGCCGTTCCGGGGCACTAGGCTGGCCCCATGAAGTTCGACGGTTTTGAAACGCTGGCCATCCACGCGGGGCAGGAGCCGGACGCCGGTACCGGCGCCGTGGTTGTGCCGATTTACCAGACGAGTACCTACGCCCAGGACGGCGTGGGCGGGATGCGGCAGGGGTACGAGTACTCCCGCACCAGGAACCCCACGCGCACCGCGCTGGAGGAGTGCCTGGCGGCCCTGGAGTCCGGGGCGCGCGGTCTGGCCTTCGCCTCCGGCATGGCGGCCGAGGACACCCTGCTGCGCGCGGTCCTCTCCCCGGGCGACCACGTCATCATCCCCGGTGACGCCTACGGCGGCACGTTCCGCCTCATCTCCAAGGTCGTCGAGCGCTGGGGCGTCAGCTGGGACGCCGTCGACCAGACCGACGTGGAGGCGGTCCGCGCCGCCATGCGCCCCGACACCAAGGTGGTGTGGACGGAGACGCCCACCAACCCGCTGCTGGGGATCACCGACATCGAGTCGGTCGCGCAGATCGCCCACGAGGGCGGTGCCCTGCACGTGGTGGACAACACCTTCGCCTCGCCCTACCTCCAGCGCCCCCTCACCCTGGGCGCCGACGTGGTCGTGCACTCCACGACCAAGTACATCGGCGGTCACTCCGACGTCGTGGGCGGCGCCCTGGTCGTGGCCGACGCCGAGCTGGGCGAGCGCCTGGCGTTCCACCAGAACACCATGGGCGCCATCCCGGGCCCGTTCGACTCCTGGCTGACGCTGCGGGGGGTCAAGACGCTGGGCGTGCGCATGGACCGCCACAGCGAGAACGCCGAGCGAGTGGTGGCGGCACTGGAGGGCCACCCCGCGGTGCGTCGCGTCTACTACCCGGGCCTGGACAGCCACCCCGGGCACAAGATCGCCGAGCGGCAGATGCGTTCGTTCGGTGGCATGGTCTCCTTCGCGCTGCGTGACGGGGAGCAGGCCGCCCTGGAGCTGTGCGAGCGGACCAGGGTGTTCACCCTGGGCGAGTCGCTGGGCGGGGTGGAGTCCCTGATCGAGCACCCGGGACGGATGACGCACGCGTCCACCGCGGGCTCTCCGCTGGAGGTTCCGGCCGACCTGGTCCGGATTTCCGTGGGCATCGAGTCCGGTGACGACCTCGTCGCCGACCTGACGCAGGCCCTCGAAGGCTGACACGGCGGCTTGGGGTGCCCGCGCCGAGCCGCGCGGGTCCCCCGGCCGTGTGCCGGGCCCGCCGCGGCCCCTGATTCGGTGGTGCTCCTCGGACGTGTGTCCGGGTCAGACAGCGGTGGGGGTACGGCCGCGGTCCGGAAGGTCGCCCCGGTCGTCCCGGAAGCGCAGGCCGACGACGGCCCGGCTGGAGCGGGAGAGGGCGTTGTCGTTGCCGTTCCGGCGCAGGGAACGGTAGGTGCGGTTGCGGTCCGCGCGGCGGATGCCGATGGAGACCGCGAGGAGGAATCCGGTGGCGAGTCCGAACAGGAGGAGTCCGGCGAGGATGAGGATGACGAAGGCGATCTGCTGCATGGGGAAGTGGTCCTCTGTGTGGTGGGTGGTCAGATCCTGAGCGGCCCCCTGGCGAGCCGGGGGAGGGTACTGCCGGGATTCATCGGCGGTCGCTTCCTGTGGCGGTATGGGGCGGGTGGTCCTGGAGGGGTCTGCGCATCACGGGGGTCTCCGTTTCGGGCCCGGGGGTGCCCTGTACTGAGGGTCACCTTCCTCTAGGATGGGTTCATGAGAACCAGGCGAACCTGTTCGGCTGGTGTAGCACTTAGCTTGTTGGTACAAGCTGTGATGTTGGTCTTTTACCCCTCCTAGGGCGGACTTATGCGGGCAGAGAGCAGATATCGACAGATCGCCCGTGTCCTACGGCGGGAGATCCAGGAGAGGAGCCTGCCCCTGGGTGGGCAACTCCCCTCGGAGAAGCAGCTGGAGGAGCGCTTCGAGGCCTCCCGCAACACGATCCGCCTCGCCCTGGGCATGCTGCGCAACCAGGGCCTCATCGTGAGCAGACCCGGGCGCGGCCACTTCGTCCAGGACGTGGTCCCCGAGATCTTCTACGCCACCCGCAAGGCGGGCGGCCCCGACGGGCTCAACGAGTTCAACATGAGCGGCCTCACCCTGGAGGAGCTCCAGCTGCTCAGCGCCACCCCCGACATCGCCAGCCGACTCCGCGTCCCGGAGGGCGAGATGACGGTGGTCCGGCGCATGCACCGCTTCTCCGGGGAGCGCTCCGGATCGATCAGCTCCGCCTTCTACCCGGTCGACCTGGTCCAGGGCACCTCACTGATGCTCCCCGAGAACGTGGAGAGCGCCCTGAGCGTCCTTCTTGAGCACGGGCACCGCCAGGTCGGCTACGTGGACGAGCTGGAGACCCGCATGCCCACCCCGCAGGAGGCGTCCGAGCTCGAACTCCCGCCGGGGGTCCCGGTCCTCGACGTCCACCGCACCGACTACTCCGACGACCGTCCCCTCCGGATGGTGCACACCGTCCACGCGGGGCACAGCATCCGCTACCAGTTCGAGCACGGCAACCTCCAGGCCTACCACCGGGACTGATCCAGCCAATGAGCGCGACGAAGAAGACCGTGGTCGCTGACTACCTCCGCGAGGCCCTGTCCAGGGGCGACTACCGCCCGGGCGACCGTCTGCCCGGCGAGGAGGAACTCGCCGAAGAACTCGACGTCTCCCGTGCCACCGCCCGGTTGGGGATGCGCATCCTCCAGGACGAGGGCCGCGTCTCCATCCGCGTCGGTCGGGGCGCCTTCGTCGCCGACCACCACCCGGTCATGCACAAGGCCACCCCCGACGCCTCGGACGACCCCTCCCGGTTCGACCTCGGGTACCACGAACGCCTACGCCAGGCCGGGTACAGCAACATCGACGAGAAGGTGAAGGTCAGCCTGGACACCATGCGCCCCAAGGTGGCCAAGAGGCTGATCGACGCCGTCGACGGCAGGGCGGCCGGCGGCGGACTGGTCGTGATCCGCTCCTCGGAGCACTACGTGGACGGCGGGCTGTGGCAGTCCCACGTCACCTACTTCCCCTTCGGGATCGCCAACAACACCCCGCTCATGTCTCCGGAGTACCTGGAGAACGGCATCGGCACCGCCATGCGTGGCCTCGGGTTCCACGAGGACTGGAACTGGGACGTCGTGGGTGCGCGCATGCCCTCCCAGGACGAGGCGGACGCCTTCGGTCTGGGCCCCGGCATCCCGCTGCTGGTGCAGGAGCGGGTGACCTACGAGGGCCAGCGCCCGCTGCGCTACACCGAGACGCTCATGCCCGCCAACCGCCACCAGCTCCTGTACGCGGGCGGCGACGCCCCCGAGAACCTGCCGGTCATGGACTCCGACGTCAACGTCTTCGACCACTGACCCGGCCCCGCCTCAGGTACCGGGCCGTCGCCTCAGGGCCCGGGCCGCCGCCTCAGGTACCGGTCGATCACCGACGGCCCCAGAGCGTCGGCGTCGGCGTTCACCACGCCCACGCCACGGCGGCGTTCGAGCAGCGCCCGGAACTCCCGCAGCCGGGGGTCGTCGGCGAGCAGGAAGAACGTCACCGTGGCGCCCTCGCCCAGCACGGCGTCGAGTTCGGCCGCGGTGACCTCCACCGTGCGCGGCGCGGGCGGCCAGGCGAACCGCGCGTCCCCGTCCTCGCCCAGGTGCGCGGTGGGCTCGCCGTCGGTGACCACCAGGACCAGCGCACGCAGACCCCGGTGACGGCGCAGGTGCCGCCGGGCCAGGTGCAGCGCGTGCTGGAGGTTGGTGCCGGGGACGCGCGCCCAGTCGTGCTCCACCAGGTCGGCGGGGGTCATCTCGCGGGCGTGGTCCCCGAAGCCGATCAGCATGACACGGTCCTCTGGGTGCCGGGTGCGCACCAGGGTGTGCAGCGCCAGCGCCGTGCGGGTGGCGGCCTCGTGCAGGCCCCGCGTGACCATCGAGTGGGACAGGTCCACCAGCAGGCACACGGCGGCGGCCCCGGCGGGTTCGGTCTCCGTGTACCGGACGTCCTCCGCCCGCAACGCCGCGCCGGACCCACCGGCGGCGGCCCGCCGCAGCATGGCCTCGCGCAGGGTCGCGACGGCGTCCAGGGTCCGCTCCAGGCCGTCATGGGGAACGGCGGCCCCGGTGGGATCGTCCCCGGCCCCGTCCCCGCCCAGGTGGCCCCCGGGCGCGGCTCGCCCGGCCGCCTCGATGTCGCCCAGCGCCACCTCCCCGAGCCTGCGCAGCTCACGCGGGGTCAACTCGTGGTCGGCGGCGTCCAGTCGATCCAGCGGGCCGTACGCGGCGGGTCCCAGGGTGCCCCGGAGCGTCGCGGTGTCCAGCCCTACCAGCGCGTCGCGGTCGCCGTCGGCGTAGCGGGTCAGTGCCTCCTCGGCGGCGGCGAGCGCCGCTTCCGGAGGGTCCTCCTCCGTGGTGCCCGCCCGCCCGGCCTCCTCGGCGCGCGCCCCGGCGATCAGTTCCAACAGGCCCACGGCGGACCGCACCGCCTCCTGAGGGGGCGGATCGGTCTCGGCCAGAGGGTCGGGGCCACCCATGTACTCCCGGTACCGGAACCTCATCAGAAGCGGTAGACACCCCCGTCGGGCACGGTGTCCTTGGACAGCCGACGTTCCAGGTACAGGCCCTCCAACGCGAACTCCACCACGGCGGCGGCCAACCCCGGGGTGGGCGGTCCGTCCGCCGACTCCGGCGCGGCCCGCTCCATCAGCCCCGACAGCCCGGGCACCGTGCCCACACGGCGCAGCAGCTCGGCCGCCCCCACGAGGTCGCCGCTCTCCACCGTCCCGCCGCCCGCGAACCGGTCGCTGAGCGGTTCCAGGTCGGCGTCGCCCAGCCGGGCCCGGAAGGTCTCGGCCACCGCCCGCCGCAACAGGGTCTCCAGGACCGACGCCTCACGCCCCTGCGCCCCGGCCTCGAACTCGACCTTGCCCAGGAGCGGTTCGGCCACCCCCGACAGGTCGCAGACCCGGGCCACCGGCACCTCCTCGCCGACCAGCGCCGCCCGGCGCAGCGCCGAGGCGGCCAGGGTCTCGGCGGCCGCCACGGAGAAGCGCACGGACACCCCCGATCCCTGGTCCACCCGGTTGGAGGCGCGCACCAGCCGGGTGAAGCGGCCGACCGCCTCCAGCAGGTGCGACGGGACGGTCGTGCCCGGGGGCAGGTCCGCCTCCTGCCGGATCAGGGCCAGCTCGTCGTCGAGGTCCGGGGGGTAGTGCGTGCGCACCTGCGCGCCGAACCGGTCCTTGAGCGGGGTGACGATCCGCCCCCTGCTCGTGTAGTCCTCCGGGTTGGCGCTGGCGACCAGCAACAGGTCGAGGGGGAGGCGCAGGGTGTACCCGCGCACCTGGAGGTCGCGTTCCTCCAGCACGTTGAACAGGGCCACCTGGGCGCGCGCGGGGAGGTCGGGGAGTTCGTTCACGCAGAACACACCCCGGTTGGCGCGCGGCAGCAGCCCGTAGTGGACCGTCTCCGGGTCGCCGAGGGAGCGCCCCTCGGCCAGCCGCGCCGGGTCCACGTCCCCGATCAGTTCCGTGGTGCCGGTGTCGGGTGTGGCCAGCTTCTCCCCGTAGCGGAGGTCGCGGTGCCGCCAGGCCACCGGCAGGTCGTCGCCCTCGGCCGCGCTCCGGCGCAGGCAGCCGGGGCAGACGGGGGCGTAGGGGTGGTCGTTGACCGGGCAGCCCTCCACCACGGGGCTCCACTCGTCGAGGAGACCGGCCACCGTGCGGATCAGCCGGGTCTTCCCCTGGCCGCGCTCGCCCAACAGGACGACGTCGTGCCCGGCGATCAGGGCCCGTTCCAGCTGGGGCAGGACGGTGTCGTCGAACCCGTGCACCCCGGGGAAACGGGGGCGGCCCGAAGCCATCCGGGCCAGCAGGTTCTCGCGCACCTCCGCCGTGGTGGTGCGGTGGACGTGGCCGGACTCGCGCAGCGCGGCGCGGGTGCGCGGGAGCCCGCTCGGAGCAGGTGCGGCATGGGTCACAAGGGGAGTGTAGGGCGTGCCCGGCAGGTGCCGCCCGCCCACGGGGAAGGGGATTCGTCGGACACGCGCCGGGGCGGAGGCGTTTGAGGGGCCATCAGGAGGAAAGCTCCTGTTGGGAGTCTGGATGGAAGAATGGGACGGCAAGGTTCCCAGGACCGGTCCGGTGACCGGTGAAGGCGGGGGTGGCAGCTGGTGGCTAGGTTCGGGGATGCACTGACGACGGGGGCCGACCTCGTGAACGCGGCCGAGCGCGCCGTGCTTCAGGCCCTGGAGCAGATGGACGGCCCGGCCGACCTGGTCTGCTTCTTCGTCAGCGGGGCGGACCCGGACGAGGTCACACTCGCCGGAAGGCGGGTCATGGAGCTGGCCGGTGACGCGCTCACCCTGGGGTGCAGCGCCACCGGCGTGGTCGGCGGCGGCAGGGGCGTGGAGGGCCAGGGCGCGGTCAGCGTGTGGAGCGCCCGCCTGCCCGGTGTCGAGCTGACCCCCTTCCGCCTGGACACCGTCGTCGAGGGCGACCAGCTGGCCGTCGTGGGCATGCGGGAACCGTCCCCGCGTGACCGGGCCGGCATCCTGCTCACCAATCCCTACGAGTTCCCCACCCAGGCGTTCGTCCGGGAGACCACGGCGGCGCTCGACGGGCTTCCGCTGATCGGTGGCATGGCCGACGGTCTGCGCGGCGAGGAGTCCGTGCGGCTCTTCTGCGAGGGCGAGGTGGCCGACAACGGCGCCATCGGTGTGCTGATCGGCGGCGAGGGGGTGCTGGGCACGGTGGTCAGCCAGGGCTGCCGCCCGGTCGGGCCGAGCATGACCATCACCAAGGCCGAGGGCAACCTCGTGCTGGAGCTGGCCGGGACCAACGCCTACGAGCGGTTGGAGAGCCTGGTCGAGGAGCTCTCCGAGGAGGACCGCGAGCTGGCCGCGCGGGGGCTGCACATCGGGATCGCCATGGACGAGTACGCGGACCACCACGAACAGGGCGACTTCCTCATCCGCGCGCTCAGCGACGCCGATCCCGAGCTGGGGGCGCTGACGATCGACGAGATGGTGGAGGTGGGCCAGACCGTCCGCTTCCAGGTCCGCGACGCGAGCACCGCCGACGAGGACCTCGCCCGCAAGCTGACGGACTTCGGCACCGAGCACGCTGTGGGCGGGGGTCTCCTGTTCTCGTGCAACGGCCGGGGTGAGGCGCTGTTCACCCAGGCCGACCACGACGTCCTCGCGGTCCGGCGCATCCTCGGTGCGGGCCCGGTGGCGGGCTTCTTCGCGGCGGGGGAGATCGGGCCGGTCGCCGGAGTCAACCACGTCCACGGCTTCACGGCCTGTCTCCTGGCCTTCGCCGCCTGACACCCGCCCAAGTCGGACTTTTACCCTCGGATCACCAACACCCTGACCAACCTGCTTGAGTGTGCGCACACCAGGGTGATTACTAAGAGTGACTGTTTTCATCACTTTGCGTGTTTGGTGAGAGAAGGAACGATGGCCGACTTCCGGCGCACGACCACGTCCCTCGTGGCCCTCGGGGCGTTCGCCCTCCTGGCTCCGCTGGCGACACCCACGGCGGCCCTAGCCGACTCCGCCTGGCTGGAGCAGGACCTGTCCTCCGCGGACCGGATCGGACTGGCCCTGGACGCCGGGGGGCTGCGCCTGAACCCGGGTGAGCGCACCCAGCTCGGCGCCTCACCGCGCCTGGACCCGTCCCTGCGCCACGCGGGGCTGGCGACCTTCCCCGAACAGGAGCTGGGGGAGGCCACCGACACCATCGACGTGGCCGTGCGCGTCACCGGGGACGCCGAGGAGGTCCTCACCGAGGCCCGGGGCGTGCGCTCCGACGGCATGTGGACCGAGTGGCACCCGACCGGCCCGGGCGGCGGCCGGGTGACCCTCCCGGAGGCGGTCAGCGAGGTCCAGCTGAGGATCGGGGTGGAGTCGGCACTAGGGTCCGTGTCGCGGGTGCGGGCCGAGCGGACCTCCGTCACGGACGTCCGCGTCCGCGCTGTCGAGGGGACCGGAACGCCTCCGTCCCCGGAGCCGGAGGTCGGGGAGACGCAGGGGTCCGACGAGGGCTCCGGTGAGCAGGCGCGGGGAGACGACGTCCCGCGCCCCTTCTCCGCGCGCCTGTTCGCCACCCGAATCGGCCTGGTCGGAAACACCACCGCCAACGGGCACAAGGTCCGGACCGCCGACCAGTTCGCCGCACTGCCCTCCCGGAGGGGCCTGTCCAACCGGGGCGGCGGGGAGTACACCGTCCGGGTGTGCAGCACCGGGGCACTGGGCCCCGAGGCCAGCGGCGACACCAGGAACCACGTCCCGCGCTGCGCCTACCTGCCGGTGTGGGACGTCGGGCCGTGGAACATCACCGACGACCACTGGAACGCCGACCGCGAGTCCTGGCGCGACCTGGACCGGGGACGCCCCCAGGCGCAGGCCGCCTACAGCGAGAACCACAACAACGGTCTGGACGGGTTCGGCCGCAAGGTGCTCAACCCCGCGGGTATCGACCTCGCCGACGGCGCCTTCCACGAGGGGCTCCAGCTCCCCACCAACGGATGGGTGCGGGTCGATTACCTGTGGACCGCCCAGTACCGGGCCCGCGCCGAGATCACCACGGCCTCCGGTACCGATCCGGTGATCGTGCGAGAGGGGCCGGGCACCGACTTCGACACCGTGGGCCTGGCCGCGCACAAGGCCAACGTGGACGTGGCCTGCCGCACCACCGGCGACCGGGCCACCGGGCCGACCGGGACCTCGGACGTCTGGTACCGCATCGGCCAGGGCCACTACGTTCCGGCGGCCTTCGCCGAGGGCGGCGCGGACGCGCCCAGGTGCGCCAGGAGCTAGCGCACCAGCCCCGCCAGGACCCGGACCATCAGGCAAGGACACGGGGGCACGGCACACACACGACAGGGGCGGCCGGAGCCGCCCCTGTCGTACTACGTGCCTGGTCCACCCGGTGGCCGCACGGCGATGTCACATGCCGCTGTAGGGAACCGCCTCGATGATCTCGACACCGAGGCTCTTGCCGTTGGGCAGGTTGTAGCTGACCGTCTCGCCGACCGCCTTGCCGTTGATGGCGGAGCCGAGCGGGGACTTGGGGGAGTACACGTCGATGGGAGAGCCGCTCTCCTCACGCGAGGCGAGCAGGAAAGTGACCTCGTCCTCGTCGCCGTCGAACTTGACGGTAACGGTCATGCCGGGACCGACCACGCCCTCGGTGCGGGGCGCTTCGCCGACCCGCGCGGTGCGCAGGATCTCGGTGAGCTGGAGGATGCGGGCCTCCATCTTGCCCTGTTCCTCCTTGGCGGCGTGGTAGCCACCGTTCTCCTTGAGGTCACCCTCTTCCCGGGCGGACTCGATCTTTTCCGCGATCTCGATGCGCCCGGGCCCCGAGAGGTGGTCCAGCTCTCCCTTGAGCCGGTCGTACGCCTCCTGGGTGAGCCAGGTGACGTTTTCATCGCGGGTCTGGGTCACGGGAACTCCTTGTGTACTAGTAGCAATGGCCACCAGGCGGCCAGAGCTGAACTCACGAGAATATCACCGTGCGCGATCGCGCACCGGTGACACGACTCTCGGGGGCCCGCTCCGGTACCTGTGCCGGACAGGGGGAAAGCTCGGTGGATCAGTCCTGCGAACCTTGTTCCCTGCACGAGGCCACTTCTACCGTGGAAGCCTGACGAACCGTCTCAACGGTCTGGCTCACCATTCGGTTCCCGCCCTCCACCTCGACGCGTTCCGTGCCGACCTCGACCATCTGGCTGTCCAGCGCGCGGAGCAGGCACTCGGCCCCGTTCTTGCTGTTCACCTCGAAGTCGATCCGGGCCTCGCTCCCGGTGGGCGCGGTCACGGCGACCACCTGGTGGTACACGCCCCCGCTCAGCCCGGTGTAGCTCATGACGGAGTAGCCCCAGCCGATGCTGACGGCCACCGCGAAGATGGTCGCGACGACGAAGAAGACGGGCCCGTTGCCGTGGCGCTTGCGTAGCGCTGGCGCGGTGTCGGCACTGTTCACGGCATCATCTTCCGGGGTCGCTGACATTGGGAATCTCCGAGCAAGGGGACGGTGTTGTCTAAGATATCCCCGACCTGACAGCCCCCCTACGCGGCCCGCACGTGAGTCGTCCACGCCGTGACCCGGGGTGGTGTCGGACAGCCGCGTGCAGTGGCCGTCGACCGAGCCAAGGAGAAGCCTTCGTTGACCGAGCGTCTGCGGCTTATGGCCGTCCATGCCCATCCCGATGACGAGTCCAGCAAGGGTGCCGCGACCATGGCGCGCTACGCGCGCGAGGGCGCGGAAGTGCTGGTCGTCACCATGACCGGTGGCGAACGCGGTGACATCCTCAACCCCGCGATGGAGCGCCCCGAGATCCGCGAGAACATCGCCGAGGTGCGCCGCGAGGAGATGAACCGCGCCCGCGAGATCCTCGGCGTCGAGCAGGAGTTCGCCGGTTTCGTCGACTCCGGCCTGCCCGAGGGCGACCCGCTTCCCCCGCTCCCCGAGGGCAGCTTCGCGACCCTTCCGGTGGAGGAGGGCGCCGAGCCCCTCGTGGCCGCGATCCGCCGGTTCCGCCCGCACGTCATCCTCACCTATGACGAGAACGGCGGCTACCCGCACCCCGACCACATCATGACCCACAAGGTGTCGATGCACGCCTTCGACGCCGCCGCGGAGCCGGACGCCTACCCCGACGCCGGTGACCCCTGGCAGCCCCTCAAGCTGTACTACTTCGTCTCGTTCCCGCCCGAGCGGTTCGAGGCCCTGGCGAAGATCCTGGTCGAGCGCGGCCTGGACAACCCCTTCGCGGAGTGGATGGAGCGCCTCAAGGACCGTGAGCGGCCTCGCTGGGAGATCACCACGCGCGTGAGCTGCAGTGAGTACTTCGACACCGCGCACGACGCCCTCCGGGCGCACGCCACCCAGATCGACCCGAACGGCTTCTGGTTCGCCGTGCCCAACGAGGTCGTCGCGGAGGCCTGGCCGACCGAGGACTACCACCTGGTCCGATCCCTCGTGGACACGGAGGTCCCTGAGCAGGACCTCTTCGCGGGTGTCCGCGAGGCAATGAGAGTATGAGTGACATGAACACCCTTCTCGCGTCCACCACGGTGCTCGCCCAGGACTTCGCGCTGGACAAGGACACCGTCACACCCGGTGTCATGGGCTTCCTCGCGATCTTCGCGATCGGTGTGTGCCTGTACTTCCTGATGCGCAGCCTGATGGGCAAGCTGCGCGGTGTCTCGGCCCGCGCCGAGGCCGAGGAGGCCGAGGAGGCGGCGCAGAGGGACGGCCAGGAGGTGACCTCCGGGGTGGAGGCCACCGCTGGCGGATCGTCCTCCACGGAGGACCCCTCCGCCAGGGCCTGACCCCGGTTCCGCCCCCGCCGCGCACCCGCGGGGGCGGTCTCGGCGGGCACGCCCCCCGGCGGGGGAGTGCCTACCATGGGGGGATGCAGCCCGAGCCCTCCCGAGCCCCCTCCCTGCGCGACCGGGTGCACGACCAGCTCAGGTCGCGCATCATCGACCTCGAACTGCTCCCCGGACACCGGATCACGGAGCGCGAGGCCTCCGCCGAACTCGGCGTCTCCCGGGTCCCGTTGCGCGAGGCGCTGCGGCTGCTCGAGGCCGAGGGACTGGTCGTCCTGGTTCCCCGGCAGGGCGCCATGGTGGCCAGTTGGTCCCGTGAGGACATCGAGCGCCTGTTCGAGGTCCGCGAGGAGCTGGAGACCCTGGCCGCCCGCCTCGCGGCCACCCGTCGCACCGACGCCGACCTGCGTCGCATGCGCGACCTCCTGGACGACGCCGAGCGCGCCCTGAAGGCGGACGACGAGTCCGCCACGGCCGCCGCCAACGCGGGTTTCCACCGGGCCGTGGTGGCCGCCTGCGGCAACCCCCTCCTCCAGCGGATGATGGCCCCGCTGGACTCCCGTGTGCAGTGGCTCTTCCACCTCACCAAGCACCGTGACACCCGCGAGCAGCGCGACGAGCACGTCCGCCTGCTCGAACTGATCGAGGCGGGTGACGGTGACGGCGCAGCCGCGCTCTACCGCGCGCACATCGCGGCCGGACTCGAACCCACGCTGGCCGTCGCCGACACCTGGGAGCGGTTCGATCCGGTGGACGTCACCCGCACCCGTCAACGGAGGTAGAGCCCCGCGTTGGGGCGCCGTACGAGGGGTGTCCCCGTGCCCGGATCAGTGGTATACCGCTAATGGACCGCAGTGGACCCACGGAGAAGGCAACGATGACGCTCATCCTCACCCGTTCCGAACTCACCGGACTCGTCACACCGCGCCAGGTGGCCGACGCCGTGGAGACCGCCTTCGCCGACCTCGCCGAGGGTCGGGCCGCGCAGCCCCACGCGGAACCCGCGCGACTGGCCGGGCACGACGCCCAGTTCGTCCCCATGGTCGGGCTCCTCGGGAGCGCAGGCCTGGCCGCGAGCAAACTCCTCAGTGACATCCCGGGCAACCGGGCGCGTGGTCTGCCCGCCCAGCAGTCGGTGGTGCACCTGGCCGACGCCGAGACGGGAGAGCCGCTGGCGATCCTGGACGGCGCGGTCCCCACGCGGCTGCGCACCGCGGCCACCACCCGCGTGGCCACCCGACACCTGGCCCGCCGGGGCTGGGACACCCTGGGGATCGTCGGCGCCGGACCCCTGGCCGCCGCCCATGTGGTCGCCCTCGCGGACGAACGCGAGCTGGACCGCGTCCTGGTGTGGTCGCGTTCGGCCGCCACGGTCGAGGCGCTCCGCGAGACGGTGGCCGCTCAGGCCCCCGGCCTGAAGGTGGTCCGGGCCGCCTCCCCCCGCGAGGTGGTGGAGGGCGCCGACGTCGTCTGCACGGTGACCCCGTCTCGCGAACCGCTGGTGGAGGGTGCCTGGCTGCGCCCGGGACAGCACCTGAACGTGGTGGGATCGCCGCCCAGGACCGACAACCGCGAGGTGGACGCCGCCGTCCTCGCCGCCGCGCGGGACTCCGGCCTCCTCGTGGTGGACTCCACCCCGGCCGCCCTGCACGAGTCCGGGGACGTCGCGCACGCCGTGGCCGAGGGCGCGATCACCGCCGAGGACTGCTCCCTCGAACTCGCCGGGGTGGTCGGCGGCCAGCACCCCGGACGCACCTCGGACCGACAGATCACCGTGTTCAACTCGGTGGGCGTCGGCCTGGAGGACGCCGCCGTCGGCCGTCTCCTTCTTGACGCCGCCCGGGAGCGCGGGCTGGGCACGGAGATCACCCTCTCCTCCTGAGACCGGGGCCCGCGCACCCGGCGCCGGAGTGGCACAGTGGAACCATGTCCAACCGCCTGAGCGACGCGACCAGCCCGTACCTGTTGCAGCACGCCGACAACCCGGTGGAGTGGTGGCCCTGGGGCGAGGAGGCCTTCGCCGAGGCCCGCCGCCGCGAGGTCCCCCTCCTCATCTCCGTGGGCTACGCGGCCTGCCACTGGTGCCACGTCATGGCCCACGAGTCCTTCGAGGACCACGAGACCGCGAACCGGATGAACGAGCTGTTCGTCAACGTCAAGGTCGACCGCGAGGAACGCCCCGACGTCGACGCCGTGTACATGGAGGCCACCCAGGCCATGACCGGCCAAGGTGGCTGGCCCATGACCGTGTTCGCCACCCCCGACGGCGCGCCGTTCTACTGCGGCACCTACTTCCCCCGCGACCACTTCCAGCGGCTGCTCGAGGGCGTCGGCTCCGCCTGGCGGGACAAGCGGGCCGACCTCCTCGACCAGGGCCGCCGCGTGGTGGACGCGCTGGCGGCCCCGCGCCGCCTGGCCTCCTCCCCGCCGCCGACCGCCGCCGACCTCGACCTGGCCGTGCAGGCCCTGGTCCGCGACTACGACGTGGTCAACGGCGGGTACGGCGACGAGCCCAAGTTCCCGCCGTCCATGCTGCTGTCCTTCCTCACCGCGCAGCACGAGCGGACCTTCCCGTTCCAGAGCGCCGACGAGCCCACGCCCGCCGCCCTCATGGCGGGCGGCACCGCCGTGGCCATGGCCAGGGGCGGCATGTACGACCAGATCGGCGGCGGCTTCGCCCGCTACACGGTCGACGGCGCGTGGGTGGTCCCGCACTTCGAGAAGATGCTCTACGACAACGCCCTCCTGCTGCGCGCCTACGCCCGCCTCTCCCGGCGCCCGGTGGGCACCGACCCCGCCGCCGTGGCCGGACGGTCCCTCATGCTCAGGGTGGTCCAGGAGACCGCCGACTGGATGCTGCGCGACCTGCGCACCGCCGAGGGCGGGTTCGCGTCGGCCCTGGACGCCGACAGCGAGGGCGAGGAGGGCACCTACTACGTGTGGACCCCCGATCAGCTCACCGAGGTCCTGGGGGAGGAGGACGGCGCCTGGGCCGCCGAACTGTTCGAGGTGACCCCGCAGGGCACCTTCGAGCAGGGCACCTCGGTGCTCCAGCTCCGCCGGGACCCCGACGACCCCGAGCGCTACGACCGCGTGCGCGCCGCCCTGCTCACCGCTCGCGCGGACCGGGTCCCGCCCGCCCGCGACGACAAGGTGGTGGCCGCGTGGAACGGGCTGGCGATCGCCGCGCTGGCCGAGGCGGGCGCCCTGCTGGAGCGCCCCGACTGGATCCGGGCGGCTCGGGAGGCGGCCGACCTCGTCCTCGACACCCACGTGATCCGCGGACGGCTCGTGCGCACATCCCGGGACGGTCGCCCGGGGCCCAGCGCCGGGGTGCTGGAGGACTACGCCGACCTCGCGGAGGGGCTGATCGCCCTGCACGGCGTGACCGGTGAGGCCCGCTACGTGCGCGAGGCCGGGAGCCTGCTCGACACCGTCCTGGACCACTTCGGCGACGACGACGGCGGGTTCTACGACACCGCAGACGACGCCGAGAAGCTGTTCAGCCGCCCCCAGGACCCCACGGACAACGCCACACCCTCGGGCCGGTTCGCCGCCGCCTCCGCGCTGCTCTCCTACGCGGCCCTGACCGGCGGTGAGCGCCACCGGGCCGCCGCCGAGGGCGCACTGGCCGTGGTTCCGCTGCTGGCCGAGAAGGCCCCGCGCTTCGCCGGTTGGGGCCTGGCCGCCGGTGAGGCGTTGCTCAGCGGGCCGCGCGCCGTCGCCGTGGTGGGGGAGCCGGGTGACCCGGAGACCGAGGAGCTGGTGCGTACGGTGCTGCGGTCGGCGCCCCTGGGCACGGTGCTCTCCCGGGGAGACGGAAACGACAGCGGGGGAGTGCCCCTGCTCGAACAACGAGTCCGCGTCGGCGGCAGGGCCACCGCCTATGTCTGCGAGGGTTTCGTCTGCAAACTCCCCGTCACCACTCCGGAGGAACTCAGGGCGCAGCTGACCCTTTAGTCGGCCTCAAGTCGGCTTTTTGGTTGAAATGTGAACCACATTCGTCCGATGCGCCGCATTTCCAGGGGAAGAGGCGGACCCCAAAGGGTCACAGCAGCTCAATGCCCTCGACGATCTCGTCCACGACGTCGGGACGGTAGTCGGGCTGACGGATTTCCAGGTACACGGTCCTGGGGGTGTCCGGCGGGTGCACGGCGACGGAGGCGAAAGCGCCGTTGCCGTTGCACTCGGGCCACTCCCAGACCATTCCCTGCCAGTCGCCGTCGTTGATCGCCCGCTCCTCCGGCTGCCCCGGGCAGGGTTTGGTGTCCGCGACGGTGTCCAGGTTCGGCGCACCCGGGACCACGGTCGCGTACACCCCGTACGAGGGGACGTCGGTGGAGTGCCAGTCGTCCACGTCGGTGGCGGCCAGCAACCCCTGCCCCGCTCCGGCGTCGGTCACGGAGTCGCGGGCGTCGTGGTCGGTGTGGAACTCCCGGGCCCACACGGAGGGCACGTCCACGCGCATCTCCATGGCGGAGTTGCGCACGGTGGTCAGCGCCATGCCGGGCGCCCCCAGGGACGAGCTGACCCCCGCGACGAGCAGCCCGCAGGCCAGGACCAGGGCGCCCGCCCGCTGCCAGGGCATCCGGTAGCGGCGCCACCAGGACGAGTCCTCGGGCATGTTGGGCGCCATACGGATGGCACGGACGCGGTCGGTGAAGGTCTTGGCGTCGGCCGGGCGGCTCTCCCGGTCCACGGACAGCGCGGACAGGATCAGTTCGTCCAGCGCCGGAGGCAAACCTGGCCGAATCCGGCCAGGCGCCACCCTCACCGGAGGCCGCGACGGTGGCCGACCCGTGATGAGCTCGTAGGCGACCGCGCCCAGCGAGTACACGTCGGAGCGCACGTCGAGGTCGCCGCCGGGGATGCTCTGCTCGGGGGACATGTACCCGGGCGTTCCCGCGGCCGCCGTGAAACCGGACGCCTCGTCGATCGCCTTCGCGAAGCCGAGGTCGGCCACGAGCACGCGCTGGCCCACGGGGGAGGACTGGAGGAGCACGTTCGAGGGCTTGATGTCCCGGTGGATCGTGCCGTGGCCGTGCAGCACGGTGATGCCCTGGCCGATCTCCGTGAGCAGCCGCAGCGCCTCGTCCAGGGGCAGCTGGCCCCGGTGGACGAGATCGGCGACACTGCCCTGGTCGGCGTAGGTCATCACCATGTACGGGCGCCCGTCGGGCAGCACGTCGACGTCGTGGACGGCCACCAGCCACGTGGAGTCGGTCTGGCGCAGGATGCGCGCCTCCTCCAGGAACCGGTGCTGGATGTCCATCTGGTGCGCCCAGTTCTCGGCGAGTACCTTGATGGCCACCGGGTAGTTCAGCAGATCGTCCTGCGCCAACCAGACTGTGGCGAAGGAACCGGAACCCAGGCGCCTGATGACGCGGTAACGTCCGAAGGCCTCCGGTTGGCTCATCTTCGCCTCGGTCTGTCGGGGGTGAATACGCGGTCGTTGCCCACTAATACACCATCTGCGCCTTCACGTTGACTTCCGTGGATATGATCCCCTCCCCCGGGTATCGTCGACGCCTTCGGGGCATGGAGACTGGAGGTGCCCTTCGAGTTCCGTGCGCCATGTGCACCACGGGGCGGAGATCGTGAGGATTCGTGAGGCGGGAGCCGAACGGGGCTCATAGACGTCCCATTGACGTGTGACCCTCTCATAAGTGGGCGCGTACGCGTTCGTGCGGACGATCGGACGTCTGTCGCAAGCCAGGAAGAGAATGAGCCATGCACAGTAGTGACAACTCGGAGAACGAGGAGACCCCCACCCCCCGACGTCGGGTGGCCAGCAACGTGGACGAGGAACTGGAGGAGCTCGCGCGCCGCGCCAAACACGGTGACGCCGTGGCCCTGGACGACCTCCTGCGTCGCATCCAGCCCGAGGTGCTGCGTCGCTGCGCCCGGTTCCTTCCCTACCGCCAGGACGCCGAGGAGGCCTGCCAGGACGCGCTCCTGCGGGTCGCCCGCAAGATCGACAGCTTCAAGGGCGACTCCCTCTTCACCACGTGGCTCTACACCGTGGTGTCCAACTCCGCCCGCCAGACCTACCGCTCCATGAAGCGTCGCTCCGCCGAGTTCCCCACCGAGGCCGAGCGGATGCCGCACCAGCAGGACCCGCGCACCACCAGCGTCATCGCCGGTTCGCGGATCGACCTGCTGGAGGCGCTGGACCAGCTGGAGAAGGACCGCCCCAACCTCGTGGCCCCGCTGGTGCTCCGTGACCTGTGCCAGATGGACTACAACGAGATCGCCTCGGAGCTGAACCTCGCCCTGGGAACGGTGAAGTCCCGCATCCACCAGGGGCGCAAACACGTGCGTAAATCGCTCGCCGTGACGTGACGTCCACGGGCGAACTACTCTGGAGGAATCCCCGTCGGCCCATCCGTCACAGGAGTGCGCCGTCCCATGATCCAGCTCTGAGAGGTTTCGCCAATGGGGCTCCGTGACCCCCTGTACTGGCTCTATGAGCGGCGTCTCGAACGCGGCCTGACCAGCCAGGAGATTCCCAGGCACGTCGGTGTGGCCATGGACGGCAACCGGCGCTGGGCCAAGAGCAGCGGTCTCCCGGGCGCCGAGCAAGGTCACCAGGCCGGGGCGAACAAGATCTTCGAGGTGCTCGGCTGGTGCAACGAAGTCGGTGTGCAGGTCGTCACGTTGTGGATGCTGTCCACGGACAACCTCACCCGTGACGAGAACGAGCTGGGTCCGCTCGTCCGCATCATCGAGGAGACCATCGCGCGGCTGCGCCAGGAGGGCTGGAACACGCGCCCCGTCGGAGCGCTCGACGTCCTGCCCGATTCCACTGCCCGTGCCCTGAAAGAGGCGGAAGAGGCCACATCCGGCAACCCTGGTCTGGTTGTCAACGTCGCCGTCGGGTATGGAGGTAGACGTGAGATCGCTGATGCGGTTCGGTCCCTCCTCCAGGAGGAGGCGGCCAAGGGCACCGGTATCCAGGAGCTGGCAGAGCGCCTGGACATCGAGGACATCGCCCGGCATCTCTACACGCGCGGACAACCCGACCCGGACCTGCTCATCCGTACCTCCGGTGAGCAGCGTCTCTCGGGTTTCATGCTCTGGCAGAGCGTGCACTCGGAGTTCTACTTCTGCGAGGTCTTCTGGCCCGCGTTCCGCAGAGTGGACTTCCTGCGCGCGCTGCGTGCCTACGGCGCGCGCAACCGGCGCTTCGGCTCCTGAACCCCGGCCCCACGTTCCCACCCGCCCCCGTTCCGCGGGGCGCGCCGTGTCTGTCCACGGCGGGTCCGTAACGCGGAGTTCACCGGTTGGTGGGCAAGGGACCTGGAAAACGGGCTCTCGGCCGCGTAGCGTCGAAAACAGCGGATGGCGTTCGTCCATCCGTTCGGGAGGCCCCGTCTCGTTGATCTTCTCCGCCACGGCGGGATGTCGAAGAGGAGGGCCGGACCCGGCCCTCGTGGGCCTGGTCCCGGTCCTCCATGATCCCGTGACAGCAGGGCACCCACGCGGTGCCCAAGGGGAGAACGAGTGGCTAGTTCCTCGACCGATCACCGCGACACCCAGCCCCCCACCGCCCCCGATGTGGAGGCGGTGGAGGGTAAGCGCGTCTACGTGCTCGACACCAGCGTCCTGCTCGCCGACCCGATGGCCATGGCCCGGTTCGCCGAACACGAGGTCGTCATCCCCGTGGTGGTGATCACCGAGCTGGAGAGCAAGCGTCACCACCCGGAACTCGGATACTTCGCTCGCAGCGCCCTGCGTCGACTGGACGACCTGAGGGTCGCCCACGGCCGCCTGGACGTGGCCGTCCCGGTGAACGAACAGGGCGGCACGCTCCGGGTGGAGCTCAACCACAGCGATCCGACGATCCTGCCCGCGGGATTCCGGCTCGGTGACAACGACACCCGGATCCTCACGGTGGCCCGCAACCTCCAGGCCGAGGGTGAGGACGAGAGCTCGGTCGTCCTGGTGAGCAAGGATCTGCCGATGCGGATCAAGGCCTCCTCGATCGGTCTCCCAGCCGACGAGTACCGGGCCGAGCTCGCCATCGAGCACGGGTGGACCGGGATGGCGGAGCTGGACGTGCCCGCCCACAACATCGGCGAACTGTTCTCCGCCGGTGAGAGCGAGATCGAGCAGGCCAGGGACCTGCCCTGCCACACCGGTCTGGTCCTGGTCTCGGAGCAGGGCAAGGCGCTGGGCCGGGTCCAGGCGGACAAGTCGGTCAAGGTGGTGCGCGGGGACCGGGACGTGTTCGGTCTGAAGGGGCGCAGCGCCGAGCAGCGGATCGCGCTGGACCTGCTCACCGACCCGGACGTCGGCATCGTCTCCCTTGGTGGCCGCGCGGGCACCGGGAAGTCGGCGCTGGCGCTGTGCGCCGGTCTGGAGGCCGTCCTGGAGCGCGCCCAGCACCGCAAGGTGATGGTGTTCCGGCCGCTGTACGCGGTGGGCGGCCAGGAGCTCGGCTACCTGCCGGGCAGCGAGAACGACAAGATGACGCCCTGGGGCCAGGCGGTGCACGACACCCTGTCCGCCGTGACCAGCGAGGACGTGATCGAGGAGATCGTGGACCGGGGGATGCTGGAGGTCCTGCCGCTCACGCACATCCGGGGCCGCTCGCTGCACGACGCCTTCGTGATCGTCGACGAGGCGCAGTCCCTGGAACGCAACGTGCTGCTGACCGTGCTGTCCCGGCTGGGTGAGAACTCGCGGGTGGTCCTCACCCACGACATCGCCCAGCGCGACAACCTGCGGGTGGGCCGCCACGACGGGGTCGTCGCGGTGATCGAGAAGCTCAAGGGTCACCCGCTGTTCTCCCACGTGACCCTGACCCGCTCCGAGCGCTCACCCATCGCCGCCCTGGTCACCGAGATGCTGGAGGCCTAGGGGCAAGTTCGGCGGACCACGCCCCGCCGCGCGTCGCCCAGGCGGCGTCGGCGGGGCGTTCTCACCAGTCGACGGCCGAACCGGGGCCGAAGACACTTTCTTCGGCTCTTCCAAGCACCCCTGGGTGCACCGTGCGCAACGGTCAGCATTTCCGCCGGACACGGCCCAGCCGGGTCCCCGGAACCGGACCGAGCAGTCGGGTGCGCCCGTCCCACTGAACGTGGGGCGGGCGCACCCCCGCGCAGGCAGCACTCGACCGCTGCCTACCGCAGTTGGGAGAGGTACCTCCCGACCTGGCGCAGGCGGGTGAGGCTGGCCTCGTAGCGGGCACCCACGAACAGCAGCACGGCGCCGATCACCGCGAACGGGAGCCAGTTGGGAGTCAGCTGGCTCAGCTCCCACAGGGGCGGCCCGAAGGCGCGCAGCGACGTGACGAGCAGTGCGAGGCCGCCGAGCACCAGGGCGGCGCTCAGACGCTGGCGCAGCCCCCACACGGTGACGGCCAGACCCGCCGCCAGTACGGCCGGCACCCGCCAGACCATGTCGTCCCCGGTCAGCACCTCCCACACGGTGGGGCCCAGGAGTAGCGCCAGCCCGCCGCCGTAGGCGAGCCAGCTCGACGGGGTCCTGGCCGCCTTACGCGACCACTCCCAGCCGATCACCAGGAAGGCGAGCGCGGGCAGGGCCGTGTACGCCTCCGGGACGGTGACCTCCCAGGACGCCAGGGCCGTCCACAGGGCGAGGAACATCAGCGCGGCGCCGACCCCCGCGTACCAACGCCGGTGCGGCCGGACGGCGCTGGCCAGGCTGATCACCCCGACCACCGCCAGGGCCGTGGCCACCAGTTCCAGCCGTCCGCCGTTCAGGACGGTGAGCAGCAGAGTGACCCCGGCCCACGAGGCGGCGGGGACCTCGGCCGCCGTGACCAGGGGGTGGCCCAGACGCGGGGCGACCGCCGCCACGGCGGCCACCACGGCGAGGGGGCCGAAGGCCGCGTACTCGACCGGCGCGCCCAGGGCCAGCGGCAGCGCGAGCGCGAACCCCCCGGTGGCCGCCGTGGAGACGGAGGTGGAGGCGATCGCCACGAACCGGGTCCGGGCCAACGCGGTCACCACGGAGAGCACCGCGGCCGCCGCCAGCAGGACCGCCACGGCGCTGTGCCGCTCCGAGAGCGCCCAACCGAACGCGAGGGAGAGCGAGAACAGCCCGCTCGCCCAAGGCGCCCAGGAGAGCCGGTCGTCGCGGAGCAGTGCGGCCCCGACGAGCAGGAGGGCACCGACCGCGAGGGTCCACACCAGGGCGACGAGGAAGGGCAGGCCCAGCGCCACCGGCAGCGGGAGCAGGGTCAGGGGAACGACCAGCGCGGCGACGGGTACCAGCATGGCCCGGTCCACGAGGAACACCGCGAGCAGGGCCAGCACCCCGGCGGCCAGCAGTCCCACCGAGACGGTGAGCGCGCCCAGGGCGTCGGACGGCCCGGGCACACCCACGAACACGTGCGCGGGCTCCAGCAGGGCGGAGAGCGGTGCCCCGCCGACGGCGTGGGTCCGGGCGAACAGGGCCAGGGCCGGGAGCCCGGGCGGGCCAGCCACCAGCGGCACGAGCGCCAACAACAGCACCCCCGCCCCGCCGAAGGGAACCGGTGCGTCGGTTCCCGGCCTCGCCGCCCTCAGGCGGTCCGTGCGTCCCAGCACCAGGGCAGTCATACCGAGCACGAGGGCGGCGGCGCCCAGCAGCCACCAGGGGACCTGGCCGGGGGCGCCCACGGTGGCGGACCCGATCAACAGTCCGCATCCGGAGAACAGGGCGAGGGACCACGCGACGACGGTCAGCCCGTACACGAACCGTTCGGGGGAGTGCGCCGCCTGCGGGGCCAGGCCGTGGCGCAGGCGGGCGGAGACCAGCGTGACGGCGGCGATCAGCGACAGGACGATCAGCGCCGTGTGCTGCTGGGGGAGTGCCCAGCCGAGGGCGAGCAGCATCGTGGCCAGTCCGGTCGCCCCCGGGAGCGGAGCCAGGGACGGGCCCACCCGCGAGGTCCACAGGAACAGGGCGGCGCCGACCAGTGCCGTCCACACCACGGCCACGATGAGGGGTGCGCCCAGCAGCACCGGCAGCGGGACCAGGGTGAGCGGCGCGACCAGGGCGATCGCGGGCCGGAACAGGCGGCGGTCGAGGAGCAGCGCGGCGCCGAGGGAGAGAGCTCCGAAGACCAACAGCCCGGCCGCCATGAGCAGTGAGGTCAGGGTGTCCGACGGGACCGGCAGCCCGACGAGCGTGCTCGCGGGCGCGCCCATGGCCCTGACCGGGGAGGTGAACGCGCCGCCCCCGGGGACGAGCGCGGGGATCGTCGGGAAGCCGTTGGGGCCCACCAGCGGTGGGACCGCGGCCAGCAGGACCAGGCCCGCGACACCGAACGCGGACCACGTTCCGCCGGTGCCCCTCTCCCCGCCCCGGTCCGTTCGTCCCAGGACCAGCGCGCACGAGCCGAGCACGAGGGTGACGGTGCCCAGCAGCCACCAGGGCGCCATGCCCGGGGCTCCGGCCCCGGCGGAGACGAGCAGGGCGGCGAAGGAGAGGAGAAGGAGGGTGCTCCACGCCGCGACAGTCAGCTCGCGCACGAGCGTGGCACCGGGAGCCCCTCCGTTCCGGACACCGGTGGGGGAGGCCCGCAGGCCCTGGTGCGCCCACGCGGAGACCGCCACCGCCACGGAGGCCGTCAACAGCGTGACCAGGGTGGTGTGCTGCTCGGGCAGGGACCACACCAGCGCCAGCAGCATGGTGGCCAGACCGGTCACCCCGGGGAGCCAGGCGACGGACGCGCCCACCCGCGAGGCCCACAGGAACAGGCCCGCGCCGACCAGCGCCGTCCACACCACGGCCATGATGAGCGGCGCTCCCAGCAGCACCGGCACGGGAACCAGGGCCGGGGGTGCGACCAGGGCCACACCGGCGGGGAGGCAGCGGCGGTCGATGACGGCCACCAACCCCAGCACCAGGGCGCCCGCCACGAGCACGCCGAGCGCCATCCCCAGAGCGGTGAGCGGGTCGGGCTGCGCGGGCACCCCGAGCGCCGCGTGCGCCGGACCCCACATCGCTCCGACCGGAGCCGACCACGGGGCGGTTCCGGGGATCAGGGGCAGGGACGGAGCATCCCCGGGCAGCGCCATGAGCGGGGCCACGGGCAGCAGCGCCAGACCGACCAGCGTGAACAGCCAGCGCGGGTCGGAAGCGGGCTGCTCGCGGCCCGGGACGGGCCCGCTCGGGACCGCAGGAGCGACCCGGCCCAAGGTCAGGGCGGTCGCCGCGGACAGCAGGGCGGCGGCGGTCAGCAGCCACCACTGGGCCTGGACCGTGCCGTCCGCGCCCCGGTTCCCGATCAGGAAGGCGATCCCCGCCAGCAGCGCCAGGGCCCACAGCAGCGTGCCGCCCATGGAGAGGGTCGAGGCCCGGCCGCCCGGTTCGGGACGGCCCTCGGCGGCGGAGAACAGGCGGGCCCCGACCGCGCAGACCAGCGCGGTGGCGGCCAGCATCAGCACCGCCGCGAGGGTCATGTACCGCTCCGGCAGGGCCCAGACCAGTCCCGTGACCAGGGTGAGCGTTCCGGTGACCACCGGGATCGCCCCGGCCCACCGGCCAAGGAGGGCGGAGCCGAGGACCAGGCCGCCACCGACGATGAGGGCCCACACCACCGCCACGACCTGCGGCAGCCCGAGGAGCAGCGGCGGCGCCAGCAGTGCGGCGGGGGCGACGAGGGCCAGGGCCACGAGCAGGGCGGAGCGGCGCAGCAGCCAGACCGCTCCCACGGCCAACCCGGCGGCCACCAGGACCCCGGCCAGGTACACGAGGTTCAGCGGCGGCAGCGTGCTGGCCCGCTCCAACTGGAGGAGTTCCACGGCCGGGAGGGTCATCGCGGACGGCTCCAGGCTCCACGGCCAGGCCGTGAGGCGGGGCAGGACCGGCAGGTGGGCGGGACCGGCCACCAGCGGGGCCAGGGTCAGGGAACCCAGGCCGATCACCGTGTACGCGGAGAACGTGCCCGGTGCCGGAACCGTTCCGGACCGGCGCCAGCGGTCGGCCAGCAGACCGGTGACCCCGGCCAGGAACAGGGTGGTCGCCATCGACCACCAGCCCAGCGGGTCGGTGCCTGAGTAGCCGGTGGCGGCCAGAACCACCACGAGGGCGACGACCAGGGCGAGGGACCACAGGACCACGGCCGCTGCCCACAACGTGCGGACCGGAACACCGGGACGGGGAGCGCCGAGGAGGCGCACGGCCGCCAGGTCGGCGAGCGCGGTGGCGGTGACCACGGGCAGCAGCCAGCCGGGGTTGCCGTCGCTGGGCAGCGAGACGACCAGCAGCAGCGGCACGGGTTGCGCGAACACGACCGCCAGGACACGCGGTGAGCGCAGCGGCACCAGCGCCGGGTACAGCAGCAGGAGCGCGCTCATGATCGCCAGCGCCGCGGCGGTGTAGCCGGGGCCGTTGCTGATCCGGTCGCTCAGCAGCCACAGGGCGAGGGCGTCCACGCAGAGCAGACCGGCGGCCACGGCGCCGAACGTCTCGGCGGTGGCGCGCAGTCCGCGCCGGTACAGCGGCAGGGCCAGGCCCGCGAAGGTCAGGGTGGTCAGCCCGAGCACGCCGGCGCGGGCACCGGTGCTCATGTCGCTCCAGGTCCAGATGGCGAAGACCAGGGCGGCGATGCCGATGAGCAGTCCGCCGAGGCCGAGGATCACGTTCTGGGCCGAGCGCTGGCTCACCTCTCGGGTGCGCTCGGGCGCCGGTCCGGCGGCGGACGCGGTACCTGGGGCGGGGCCCGGTGCCAACTCCTGCCGCGCGGCGGTCGGAACCTCGACGACCATCGGGGCCTGGGCCCGTGCCCGGACCGCGACCGGAGGCGGGGGAGCCGGTGCGGGTACCGCCCGGCGTGCGAGTTCCTCGGATTCCCGGCGCAGGCGGCCCAGCACGAGGGGGCGCTCCTGTGAGAGGGCGCGCTCCCGTCCGCGCAGGGCGTCCAGTTCGGTGTCGATCCACCACAGGCGCTGCGCCGTCGGCCCGACGAGACTGAGCCCACAGCGCCCGCACGCCCGACCGGCCGCGCCGAGCGGCGCGGCGCAGTCGGGGCAGTGGCGTGGTGGGCCGGGCGGTGGCTGGGGGAGTCCGTGGGCGTTCATACCGACATGTTCCTCGCGCGTGCGCCTCGGCACATCAGTACGGGTACTCAGTCGGCCGGAGCGGTTCGGGCGCAATCCGGTGACGGCGGCCTCCTCCGGCCCGAGCCGGAGACGAGTGACACAGCCCGGAGGGACGTGGAGCACCCTGACTCTTTGTGTTCCCTTGCAGGTCACAAGTCCGCGATGCGGGCACATTCCGTGATGTGAGTCAGGACACGGCAAAACTGGCGTTACTTCACCGTGACGATGATGCAGGCTGAGGGCGCTGCACCGAGAATCCCCCCTCCCGTGTGGGAGCCCCACCCCGTGGACGGTCGAACGGCGACTCCGTCCCCTCCACGGCGCACACGAAGGGCCGCGCGGCCCCTGGCGGCGACCCACACCACGCGAGATCCCGAACCAGGGCACGCGTGCGTCAACGTGAAAGGGCGATCTTGATAGCCAACCGGATCTCACTGCGCCAGATGAGCGCGGTCGGAGCCGCCGCGCTGGTCGCGGGCGGCATGTTCTCCGTCTCGGCCTTCGCGCAGACCGGCGACCTCGACCCCGGTCAGGCGGCTTCGGCGGCCACCCCACAGCAGCCGGAGGCGCCCCAGGAGGAGTTCTTCGCGAGCCCTCCCGCCGTCGACGACGCCGAGCGCGAGAGCCAGCGGGACCAGGGACGGGACGACGTACGGACCGCGGCCGAGCAGGCCGTCCAGTCCACCAGCGGAACCGGCGCGGAGATCGCCGAGCCCGAACCCGAGCCCGAGGAGGAGACCCCCGACACCGGCTCCTCCGAGGGTTCCGGCTCCTCCGGCGACTCCACCCCGGCCGCCCCGGTCCCCGCGGGCTCCGCCAAGGAGATCGCGCTCCAGATGGTCCTCGACCAGGGCTGGGAGGCCGACCAGTTCCACAGCTGCCTCGAGCCCCTGTGGGAGAAGGAGAGCAACTGGAACCACCAGGCGGAGAACTCCAGTTCCGGTGCCTACGGCATCCCGCAGTCGCTCCCCGGCGACAAGATGGCCTCCCACGGCTCCGACTGGCGGACCAACCCCGCCACCCAGATCTCCTGGGGCCTGAGCTACATCAAGGACCGCTATGGGAACCCGTGCGGCGCCTGGTCCCACTCTCAGGCCAACAACTGGTATTAATAGGTTTTTCCCTGCCATTAACCCCCTTTTGGGAAAGGCAATCGTGCTACTCAACCGAATGTCGCTGCGTAGTACCGCGGCGGTCGGTGCGGCGACCCTGGTCGCCGGTGCGACGTTCGCCGTCTCCGCGTTCGCGGACGACGGTGTGGACCCGGAGATGGCGGCCAGCGCCGCCGTGCCGAGGTCCGAGGAACCCGCGGCCGACACCGAAACCGAGGGCGACGAGTTCTTCTCGGCCTCGGAGCAGTTGACCGAGGACGAACTCCTGGAGCTCCGCGCGCAGGCGCAGGACCAGCGAGACGCTGCCAAGGGCCAAGGGGTGCAGTCCACCCTGGCCAGCGGTAGCGACATCGAGGAGGAAGAGGAAGAAGAGGAGGAAGCGGAGGAGGAGCCGGTGTTCTCGGGCGACCCCAAGGGCATCGCCCGCCAGATGGTCGCCGCCGAGGGCTGGGGCGCCGACCAGTTCGACGGTTGCCTCGAGCCCCTGTGGGAGAAGGAGAGCAACTGGAACCACCAGGCGGAGAACTCCAGTTCCGGTGCCTACGGCATCCCGCAGTCGCTCCCCGGCGACAAGATGGCCTCCCACGGCTCCGACTGGCGGACCAACCCCGCCACCCAGATCTCCTGGGGCCTGAGCTACATCAAGGACCGCTACGGCACCCCCTGTGAGGCCTGGGCGCACTCCCAGTCCGTCGGCTGGTACTAGGTACTGGGTCCCCCGAACAACGAAAGCGGCCCCGCGCACCTCGCGCGGGGCCGTTTCGCTGTCCGAAACCCTGCCGTCTACTTGTGCGGGGTGAAGGTCTCGACGACGTCCTCGTGGACGTTGTCGAAGTCACCTGCCTCCTCCCGGGGCACGTTCACGCTCACCAGGTAGAAGACCCGGTGGTCGCCCTGCTCCAGGACCACCGCGTAGGCCCAGAGCCGCCGCTCCGACTGGCCCCAGTTGGTGTTGACCAGGTCGGCCTCGACCATGGCGACGTCCAGCCCGGCCAGACCGCCCTCGAAGTCGTCCCGGTCGAAGTCCTCGGTGTCGCGCACCTCGTAGCCGCTGGTGGCGTCCTCGATGTCGGTGCCGCCGTCGGTCTGGGCGAGGAACTGCTCGGCGGTGCCGGTGAACTCGGTCTCCTCCCAGCCCTCCACCATGACCTCGTGCTCCATCCCCGGAGCCACGAACAGCGCGATCGACTCGGAGATCTGGCTGTCGTCGGGGGACCAGCCTCCGGGGTAGGAGATCGAGAACCACTCGGAGTCGAAGGTCTGGAGGTCGTCCTCGTCGTACTCGGGGGGAATCCCGTCGACCCGGACACCGCCCTCCGGTGTGTCCTCGACCTCCTCGCGGCTCTCGGCCCGTCCGGGCTGCTCGACCACCGGGTTGTCGGACACCCCGGGGGACGTGCCGGATCGCAGGGCCGTCGCCATCACGATGCCGATGACCAGCAGGACCGCCACGGCCAGCGTTCCCAGTCCCAGCACGGTCCCCAGGCCGCAGCCGCGGCGGCGCGACCGCGGTGCGCTCGCCCCGTGGGCCATGCCCATCTGGGGCCCGCTGTGGCCGCCCCCGTGCCCGCCGTGGAAACCGGGACCACCGTGGCCGTACCCGCCCTGGTCGTATCCGCCTTGGTCGTACCCGCCCTGGTCGTAATCGACCGAGCCCGCCGCGTGCGCGTAGTGCTCCTGGTCGTGCTGACCGTACTGGTCCTGGCCGGGGTAGGGGCCCTGCCCGTAGTAGCCGTCACCGGAGGGCTGGGAGGCCGGGTGGGGGGTCTGTGGACCGCTTGCGGCGGCGCCCAGGGCCGCACCGGCCACTCCGGCCACTCCGGCCGCGCCCGCCGCTGTGCCTCCGGAGGCCGCCCCGCCTCCGCCGCGGCACCGCTTCAGCAGATCCAGGGCCTGCTCCACGGTGAGTCGACGGTCCGGGTCGCGTTCCAGCAGACCGGTGACCACCGGCTCCAGCCACGCCGCCCGCGTCATCGGCGGCAGCTGGGCGGAGATGACCGCGGCGATCGCCGCGGTGATGGAGTCGCGGCGGAACGGGGAGCTCCCCTCCACCGCCGCGTACAGCGTCACGCCGATGCTCCACAGGTCGCCGCGGTGCTCCGCCGGTCCGCCCTCCAACCGCTCGGGCGGCATGTACTCGGGCGAACCGATCAGGGCACCGGTCCGCGTGATGCTCGGACCGCCCTCCATGGTGGCGATCCCGAAGTCCGTGAGGATGACCCGGCCGTCGGAGGACATCATGATGTTGCCCGGCTTGATGTCCCGGTGCAGGACACCGGCCGCGTCCGCCGCGCGCACCGCCTTGAGCAGCGACTCGGCGATGTCGGCGACCTCCTCCGGAGGCAGCGGCCCCGAACCGCTGAGCAGGTCCTGGAGCGAACCGCCCTCGACCAGCTCCATGACCACCCACGGGTCGTCCTCGTACTCGAACACGTCGTGGATGGTGATGACCGTGGGGTGGTTGATCCGCGCGGCGGACTGGGCCTCCCGCCGGACCCGCGCGTGCGCGTCGGCGCGTTCGGCCTCGGTGAAGTGGCCGGGAAGCAGCACCTGCTTGATCGCCACGACCCGGTTCAGGGCCGTGTCGTGCGCCTCCCAGACGATCCCCATGCCGCCACGGCCGAGTTCTCGGCGCAGGACGTAGCGGTTCGCGATGGTCGGCTGGCTGTTACTCGACATCTGTCGCCCTCTCGGAGCGGGCACTCTGCGGGAAGTTCTGACTACTGGGTCCGACGCCCACGGTAGGGGGAAGGTTCCGGCCTCCGGGCCCTCGGTGGCACGTCGTGAAGGTGACGTCGGTGACGCACGAGGGGGCACCCCGCGTTCGCGAGGTGCCCCGGGGGTCCCGTGGACCGGTGGAGACTACTGCTGCGAGTTGGTCATCTTGAGGACGTCGAGGGCGGAGTCGAGCTGCTCCTCGGTGAGCTTGCCGTCCTGCACGTAGCCGCGCTCCAGCACGACCTCGCGGATGGTCTTCTTCTCGGCCAGCGACTGCTTGGCGACCTTGGCGGCCTCCTCGTAGCCGATGTACCGGTTGAGCGGGGTGACGATCGACGGGGAGGACTCCGCGTACACGCGGCACTGCTCCTCGTTGGCCCTGATCCCGGCCACGCAGCGGTCGGCGAAGACCGTGGAGACGTTGGCCAGCAGGCGGATCGACTCCAGCACGTTGCGCGCCATCATCGGCAGCTGCACGTTGAGCTCGAAGTTGCCGGAGGCACCGCCGAAGGCCACGGCGGCGTCGTTGCCGACGACCTGCGAGGAGACCTGGAGCATGGCCTCGCACAGGACCGGGTTGACCTTGCCGGGCATGATCGACGAACCCGGCTGGAGGTCCGGGAGGAAGACCTCGGACAGGCCGGTGGTCGGGCCGGAACCCATCCAGCGGATGTCGTTGGCGATCTTGCAGTAGCCGACCGCGATGGTCCGCAGCTGGCCGGACAGCTCGACCAGGGCGTCGCGGGCGCCCTGCGCCTCGAAGTGGTCGCGGGCCTCGGTCAGCGGCAGGCCGGTGTTGGCGGCGATCTCGGCGATGACCCTGGCGGAGAAGCCCTCGGGGGTGTTGATGCCGGTGCCGACGGCGGTGCCGCCCAGGGGCAGCTCGGCCACGCGCGGCAGGACGGCCTCCAGGCGCTCCACGCCGTAGCGGACCTGCGCCGCGAACCCGGCGAACTCCTGGCCCAGGGTGACCGGGGTGGCGTCCATCAGGTGGGTGCGGCCGCTCTTGACGATCGCCGCGAACTCGATCGACTTGCGGGTGAGCTCGCCCTCCAGGTGGCGCAGCGCCGGGATCAGCTCGTTCTGGACGGCCGAGGTGGCGGCGATGTGGATGGAGGAGGGGAACACGTCGTTGGACGACTGCGAGGCGTTCACGTGGTCGTTCGGGTGGACGTCGAGGCCGGTGCGCTCCTTGGCGACGGTCGCCACGACCTCGTTGGTGTTCATGTTGCTGGAGGTGCCCGAGCCGGTCTGGAAGACGTCGATCGGGAACTCGTCGTTCCACTTGCCGTCGGCGACCTCCAGGGCGGCCTCGCGCACGGCCTTGCCGAGGTCGTCGGAGATCACGCCGAGCTCGGCGTTGACCTTGGCCGCGGCGGCCTTGATCTGGCCGAGCGCGGCGATGTGGGCGTTCTCCAGCCCCTGGCCCGAGATCGGGAAGTTCTCGACGGCACGCTGGGTCTGGGCCCGCCACTTGGCCTTGGCCGGGACCTGGACCTCACCCATCGAGTCGTGCTCGATACGGAACTCACTCATTGCAACCCATCTCTCCTGGGAAAACCTGTGACCTCAAGCCTGCCAGACGCAGCAGGACACAACGCACCTCACCCTGGGTTCCCGGTGTTGCGCGTGTCATGTTGACATCCGCGCAGGTCACCAAGGCCGAGTCGGGCGCTCCGTCAGCGTTCGAGGCGGCGGCGGGCCCCGCGGAGGCCGAGGAGGAGACGGCGCCTGGGCGCGCGCACCCGCACCGTCCCGAACAGGCAGAAGCCGTCGATCTCCAGGACGGGCGGACGGGACATCGTGCTGTCCCGGGCGTTGGTGCTGCGTCGGCCGAGGAAGGACCAGCCGTTGAGCCGCACCTCCACGCCCTCGGGGACGTCGATCACGACCCGGCCGAGGAACGTGCTGACCCTCATCCGGTGGTGGTTGTGTGTGAGCAGGGCCTCACGCATGTCGATCTCGGTGCGCCCGCACACGGCCCCCGCCAGCTCGTCGGGGAGCGCCACCCAGCGCCCCCGACGGGTGAGGGTGGTGAACCAGCTGACCATGGGTTCGGGGTCGAGCTGGATCGGCTGCTCCTCCGCGGGCAGGAGGTCGGCGGTGATCTCCGGCAGTTCCCCGAGGGTCCTGGCCGCCTCGACCCGGTCGAGGCGCTCCTCGAACTCCTCCATGTCGATCCGGCCGTCGGTCACGGCGGAGCGCAGGACCTCACTGACGCGTTCGCGGTCACTGTTGGAGGCCCTCATCCGGGCGGGGGAGACTTCCTCACTCACGCCACTCACCCTAGGCGAGCGACGTTCACGGTGGCGGCGGTCGTGGGGCCGGGCGAGCCCGACCCCACGACCGATCACTCGAACACTCCAGGTCAGAGGAGTGTCAGCGCGCGCCGCGCCGGAGCGGCGGCCGAAAGCGGCCGCACCGCGATCCGCACCAGGGCGCGGGCGTTGTCGTCACCCGCGACCCGGTTGGCGCTGAGTTCGCCGCACGCCAGGCAGCGGTGGACGACCAGCCACTCGCCGTCCGGGCGGGCGCTGACACCGGCGGCCTCCATCCGGCCACGGCAGCCGGCGGCCCTGTCGCCGGGGACCCGCCCGTCCACGTGCAGGCTGGTCAGGCAGTGCGGGCAGTGATTGCGGTGCGCCGTACCCGGCGCCCGCAGCGGGACGTCCAACCGGCACTGCGCGCACCGGAACGACTCCGCGGCCGGGCCGTGACGCCGCCCCTGTTCCCCCCGGGACCGCAGGACGGTCTTGGGGCGCTGCTCTCTGCGCTGAGCGCGCCGGTGGCTACCGCGACCCACGCTCACACCTCCCCGAGCATCTCGAGCGGGAACGGCGGCTCGGCGAGCGGGCGCACGGCGATCCGCATGAGCACCAACGGGTTGTCGTCGGCGGCCACGGCGCTCTCGGAGAGCTCGTCGCAGCGCACGCAGCGGTGGACCAGCCTCCATCGGCCGTCGCGCGCGACGACGACGGAGATCGGGGTCATGCGCCCCTCGCAGTCGCAGACGCCGCCCTCGACCTGGTCGTGGACGTGGAGCGAGGTCAGACAGCTCGGGCAGTGGTCGCGCGGAGTGCCGTCGGAACCCAGGAGGGAGACGGACAGGCCGCAAAGGACGCAGCCGAAGACGGCACGCGCGTCGTGGTCGGAAACGGTGGTTCTGGGGTCGGGATCGTGATGGGACAACCCGGAGGCTCCTTGCTGGAGAGGTGAAGAGTCGACAGCAAGAGCGCCGAGCGGTTCTCGACGTGGGGCGGGGTCCGTTCAGACGTCCGAAGGGTGTCGGGGCATGCGGAGTCCCGCGCGGCTGTGAGGCGCGCTCGGCGCGTTCCGGGGCATGGACCTCAGTCCTTCTTGCGTGGGCTCACGCCCGCGCGTACGTGTTCGGTTCCGACCCCTCCACGGTAGGGAGGCCCCCGGAACCCGCGCAACGGGTTTTCGGCGTCCGTCCCGCGCCGCCCAGCGCCTGTCCCGCGCCCGTCCGGTGTGCGTCCGGCACGTGCGGATAAACGATGGATTTTCACGCGCTCCGCTGCCTACCGTGTTCCCATGACCACACCAGAGCCCGGTCGGGCCGTCCCCGGGAGCGCCGCCATGACCTCCCGCGAGGCGGACTCCACCGTGCCAGCCCTGCACCTGCGCGGCGTCGTCAAGCGCTTCGGATCGCTGACGGCCGTCGACGGACTCGACCTGGAGGTACCCCAGGGAATCGTCCTCGGACTGCTCGGGCCCAACGGCGCTGGCAAGTCCACCACCATGAAGATGCTCACGGCCCAGTCCATCGCCGACGAGGGGACCATCAGCATCCTCGGCCACGAGATCCCCGCCGAGTCCAAGTGGGCGCGGGCCCGCATGGGCGTCGTCCCCCAGCACGACAACCTCGACGAGGAACTCACCGTCGAGCAGAACCTCCGGATGTTCTCGTTCCTGTACCGGGTCCCCCGGGCCCGTCGTAAGGAGGCCATCGCCCGCACCCTGCGCCTGGCGCAGCTCAGTGACCGCGGAGACACCCCCGTCGACGACCTCTCCGGCGGGATGCGCCGCCGCCTGCTCATCGTCCGCGCTCTCCTGCACCGGCCCGAAATGGTCCTCATGGACGAACCCACCGTCGGCCTGGACCCGCAGGTGCGGCAGGAGCTGTGGGGCGTGATCACCGCGCTGCGCGACGAGGGCGCCACCGTCCTGATGTCCACCCACTACATCGAGGAGGCCGAGCGCCTCTCGGACGAGGTCGCCCTCATGGCGAGGGGGAGGGTCGTCGAGCGGGGAGCCCCGGCCGACCTCGTCGCCAAGTACGCGGGGGCCAGCGTGGAGGAGTACACACCGGGCCCGGACGGGACGGCTGCCCTGGAACGGCTGCTCCGCGGCCACGGCTTCACCACCCGGCGCACCGGCACCACGGTGTCCGTGCTGCGCGCCGAGGAGCTCCCGGAGTCGGTCCGGGACCAGCTGGGCACCCCCGACCGCAGGGACAGCAACCTGGAGGACGTGTTCGTGACCCTGACCGGGGAGTCCGTCGAATGAGCCTGTCACAGCGTCACGAGGACGCCCGCCCCGAACGGCACGCCCGGCCCGGCCGGTTCGAGGCCGACGCGGTCAGGGGAGTGGTCGCCCGCGAGTGGATCCTCTACGGGCAGTCCTGGCGGGCCACCACCTTCGCCGCCGTGGTCGAACCCACCCTCTACCTGCTCTGCTTCGGGTTCGGCATGGGCGCCCTCATCGGGACGCTCGCCGGGTTCAGCTACATCGACTTCCTGGGCACCGGGATCGTCGCGGTGTCGGTGATGTTCCAGTCGATGATGCCCGCCGTCATCAACACCTTCATCAAACGCCGCTTCCTGCACACCTACGAGGGCATCCTCGCCGCCCCCGTGGACGTGCGCGAACTCGTGACCGGAGAGGCCCTGTGGCTGGCGCTGCGGTCCGGCGTCTACGGGTGCGTGCCGCTGCTGGTGGCGATCGGGTTCGGGCTCAAGCCCGGCCCCGGGATGCTGCTGGTGCCGTTCATCGCCTTCCTCGCCGGGTTCGCCTTCGCGCTCTTCGGGATCTGGATCTCGGCGGTGATCACCTCGGTGCGCTCCATGGACTACGTGTTCAGCGGACTGTTCACCCCGCTGTTCCTCATGGCGGGCACGTTCTTCCCGCTCACCGAGCTGCCCGACTGGGTCCAGACGGCCGCCATGGTCAACCCGCTCTACCACGCGGTCGAACTCATCCGGGGAGCGGTCTTCGGCGGGCTGGACGCCCTCGCCGCCCTCGGCCACGTCGGCGTTCTGCTGGCCTTCGTGGTGCTGATGTGGAACCTGGCCGCCTTCCAGATGCGGCGCAGGGTCGTCAACTAGCGGGAACGGCGGCGGCGGGGGAGAGGCCACCCCCCCCGCCGCCGCCGCTCTCATTGGTCCCCCTGCTGGGGATCAGCCACCGCTGGGCGCCCAACGCAGTTCGACCACGGCCCGCTGGCCCTCCTCGACCACGCTCACGCCGACACCGACCGCGCCCCACTCGCCGGGCGCCTTCACCTCGCCGCCGACCAGCAGCTCGCGCAGGTCGAAGAAGCCCGCCATCACGGCGTCGTCCATCTCCTGCATGGTCTGCTGGAAGACGGCGTCGTCAGCCAGCTGGCCGGAACCGGCCCTGCCGTGGGTGACGACCACCGTGTCACCGTCCATGCTCACCTCGGGCTGCTGGGCGGTCGAGTAGGGGCCACCGAAGGCCTCGTCCAGGAAGCCCTCGATCGCCTGCTGGTCCCCGCCTACAGCGTGGTACTGGAAGGACGGATCCGAGAACCCGTCCGGGTCGAACGAGGTGAGGCCGAAGGCGGTCGAGCCGCCCAGCAGGGAGGTGAACCCGTCCGGCAGCGGAGCGCCGACCGAGTTGAAGAACGACTCCATCTCGGTGCGGTCGCCCTCGTTGAGGAACGGGAGGTCGTCGTTCTCCCAGGCGGTGCTCAGGGACTGGTCCATGCCGCTTCCGGCGAAGGCGGCCACGGTGCCGGAGGGCAGCCCGCCCATGGCCTCCATGCTCGCGCCGGGGGCGTCGGCCAGCCAGGTCAGGGCCTCGTCCTCCACCTCGAAGCCGAAGACGTCCATCCGGGCCTCGAGGTAGTCGCCGTCCACTCGCACGGAGGCGGTCATGCGCCCCTCGACGGCGGAGTCGAGCCCGGTGCCGAACTCGGCCGCCAGCTCCTGGTCCATCCCGGTCAGCTCGCTGAACGCGCCCAGGTCCATCCAGGCCAGCGCGATGCTGCCGCTCGGAACGTCGCCCAGGTCTCCGGTGTAGGTGTCGTTGCCCTCGAGGTCGCCGTGGGCCGACATCTGGTCGTTGTACTCGGAGATCTGGACCTCGTCCTCGGCGATGACCACGAAGTCGTCGACCATCGTGTAGTCGAGGTCACCGTCCTCGCGGAGCCCGCCGAGCGTGCCCTCGGCGGCACCGGCGTCCGTCACGGACAGCGCCAGCACGAGCGCCATGTCGTCCTCCACGGCGGCCTCGGGGTCGCTGGCGGGCCAGGCGGCGACACCGGCCTTCTGCCCGATCCACTCCTCCACCTCGGACTCCTCGACCTCGAAGGTCTCGGCGAACGCCCCGGCGAAGACACCCGTGGTGTCCTCCTCCACCTCACCGGTCTCCTCGGTGACCTCGGCGGGGAGCTTCTGGGAGAAGCTGATGAGGTCCATGACCTGGGAACCGTCGATGTCCAGGTCGACCTTGCCGAAGGCCACGGAGTTGCCGGGCAGCACGGACTCGGGCTGCGGTCCGCCGAAGTCGACGAGCGAGACGGCCGCCCACAGGGTGCCGCCCATGACCACGACGGCCACACCCGCCGCGGCCGGGATCAGCCACTTGCGGCCGTTTCCGCCCGAGGGCGGGACCTGGCCCCCCGAGTACTGGCCGCCGTAGGGCGGCTGACCGGGACCGCCGGGGCCCATGGGGGCGCCGGGTCCACCGGGTCCCATCGGAGCGCCCGGCCCCTGCTGGGGCGGTCCACCCGCGCCCGGGTACTGCTGGCCCGGGAACTGCTGCCCCGGGTACTGGCCGCCGGGAGGCTGCGGAGCGGGCTGGTGCGGGGCGAAGTGCGGCTGGCCGGGGCCCTGCTGCTGGGGGAACCCCTGGCCCGGCTGCTGCGGCGGCTGCCACTGGGGCTGCTGTTGGGGATCTGGGTAGGACATCGGACCTCCGACGAGGGTGTTCGGGACAGGCGCGGGCGCGGGGCCAACAACGAGTCTGATGCGGGGAAACACCGAGTTGTTCACACAGGACCGCGAGAGCACGACGGCGGTGCCCCGTCCAGGAGGACGAGGCACCGCCGTCGCTCGGTGACTACTCCGGGGCGGAGGTGAGGTCCACGCCGCTGTACGCCGAAAGCTTGCTCAGCCGGTGCTCGCTGCGGACCTGGCGTACGGTGCCGCTGCGGCCGCGCATGACGAGGGAGTCGGTGGTCACACCGGTCGACTCGTAGCGGACCCCGCCCACCAGCTCGCCGTCGGTGATGCCGGTCGCGGCGAAGAACACGTCGTCCGAGGAGACGAGGTCGTCGGTGAGCAGCACGCGGTCCAGGTCGTGGCCCGCGTCGACCGCCTTCTGGCGCTCCTGGTCGTCCTTGGGCCACAGACGGCCCTGGATGACCCCGCCCAGGCACTTCATGGCGCACGCGGTGATGATGCCCTCCGGCGTGCCGCCGATGCCCAGCATGAGGTCCACACCGGTGCCCCGGCGCGCCGCCATGATGGCGCCCGCGACGTCGCCGTCACTGATGAACTTGATCCGGGCGCCCGCGTCGCGCACGTCCTGGACCAGCTGCTTGTGGCGCGGACGGTCCAGGATCACGACCGTCACGTCCTGCGGCGACTTGCCCTTGGCGCGGGCCACCGCGCGGATGTTCTCGGCGGGCGACGCGGCGATGTCCACCACGTCGGCGGCCTCGGCGCCGGTGGCCAGCTTCTCCATGTAGAACACGGCGGACGGGTCGAACATGGTGTTGCGCGGGCTCATCGCGATCACCGCGATGGCGTTGGGCATGCCCATGGCGGTCAGGGTGGTGCCGTCGATCGGGTCGACCGCGACGTCCCAGTCGGTGCCGCCGCCGTCGCCGACCCGCTCGCCGTTGTAGAGCATGGGGGCGTTGTCCTTCTCGCCCTCGCCGATCACCACGGTGCCGTTCATCGACACGGTGCTGATCATGTGGCGCATGCCTCGCACGGCCGCGCCGTCGGCGCCGAGCTTGTCGCCCTTGCCGACCCAACGGGCCGCGGCCAGCGCGGCGGTCTCGGTGACGCGGACCAGTTCCAGCGCGAGGTTACGGTCGGGCGCCGAGTGCTGCGCGGACGGGTTACTGGGCTGCGACATGGACGTGACACCTTCCGTCAGGAAACAGGGTGGGGTTCTCTCTTAGGGTAGTCACCCGACGTGACCTCCGTTTATCGCGGTCCCCGGGGAGCACGGCGCGCGTGTCGGACGCCACCCGGCCGGACGAACGCCCGAGCGGGGGCCGATCACGGGCGCGCCCGGCTGATCCGGGTGCGGGTGGTCGGGTATCACCGAGCGCGACGTGGCCCGTAACATCGTGCACCTGACCCGGATCTGCCACGCCGTGGCGGTCCCGGCTGCCGGGAGAGCAGTCGTCAGGCGCGCCGGTCGCGTCAAGCCCGCCGCCGCGAGGCAGGGGGGAGTTCCCGGGGCCTCCCGGGGGAACGCTCCAGGCTCGTGGGGACCCGGACAGGAGTGAGGGCGTGACAGTGGACAAGACGGACAGGCCCGCGCGGGTCTCGCCGCGTGGCGCGGCCACCCGCAGTGCCCTGCTGCAGGCGGCGGCCCAGGTGTTCCGCACGGTGGGGTTCGCCAAGGCCGGTGTGAGCGAGGTCGTCTCGGTCGCGGGGGCCAGCGTCGGCAGCCTCTACCACCACTTCACCGGCAAGGCGGACCTGTACGTCGCCCTGTACGAGGAGTTCCAGCAGCGCCAGCAGGAACGCACCCACCAGGCGGTCCGCGACGCCCGGTCCGACGGTGAGAGTGATCCCACACGGCTGATGAACATCGCCGCGCACGCCTACCTCCTCGGGTGCATCGAGGAGCGCGACACCGCGCGGCTGTTCTTCAGCGGCGACGGCCCGCCCGGGTTCGACTACCAGCTGCGGTCGCGGCTCACCCAGTGGACCGACCGCAACGTGGCCCTGTTCCGCAAGGCGGACGAGCCCGTCGACGAGGCCCTGCTGATCGTGGTGAGCGGATCCATGCTCCTCGCCGTCGCCGAGGTCGTGCGCCGCGACGACGCCGACGCCCACCGGCTCGCGGACGAGATCACCGGGCTGCTCACCGAACTCGAACCGCGCCACCGGCAGCGGGACTAGGGCGGGTTTCTTCGCTCCCTCCGCCCGCCCGTCACCCTCCACCACCCTCAACGGACGCCTGCGGCGCGGTGCTCGCCCTCTTCGTCACCCTCCACCACCCTCAACGGACGCCTGCGGCGCGGTGCTCGCCCTCTTCGTCACCCTCCACCACCCTCAACGGACGCCTGCGGCGCGGTGCCCTCGCGTCACCCACCAGGCTGCCCCCGCCGCGCCGACGAAGCCCGGACAGCCGACCCCGGTTCCCGTCCGGGGCCGGTCGCCGCTCGCGCCCGCTAACCGCACCCCAGGTCGAAGTGGCCCGGGAGCTGGGGCAAGCTGGTCTTGTCATGAGTTCATACAGCCGGGCCAACGCCACCTTCAAGAACTACGCCATCTCCCTCGGGGTCGTCGTCGCGATCATCCTGGTGATGGCGTTCGTGGTCTCCACACGATCGGGTGAACGCATCCCCGAAGTGCAGTTCCGCCCGGACATCGAGGTGCTCAGGAGCAGCGCCGAGTATCCGGTGACCGCCCCCGACGAGGACCTCCCCGAGGGCTGGACGCCCACCAGCTCCACCCTGGACCTGAACGGCCCGGTTGAGTGGACGGTGGGGTTCGCCACCCCGAAGGACAGCCACGCCAGGCTGGTCCAGAGTGACGACGACCCCGACACCGTGGTGCGCGACAGCGTCAAGGACGCCGAGCCGGTGGGCACCGTCATGGTGGGCGACCAGGAGTGGGAGCACCTGGAGTCCGATGACTGGGGCGCGCTCGTGCTGCGCGGGCAGGACCGGACCCTGGTCGTCGCTGGCAGCGCCGGAGTCGATGAGTTCGCCGAGCTGGCCGAGCACCTGGAGACCTTCCCCGTCCCGGATCCCGAGGACACCGAGGACACCGAGGAGGGCGACGGCGCCGAGGCCTCCGAGGCAGCGGACGCCGACTCCTAGAGCGTTTCGGATGCCTTCGCCGGTGGCGGCGGAGCCCCACCGCCGGGAGCTGCCGTGTCCCCTGATGTGCGCTGCCACGCAAGCACAACGGGGGGCCGCCATCTCTCGCAGGTCGTGGAGCGGGACCGCCGCCACTGTGCGCTGCCACGCAGGCTCCGCGGAGCCGCACGGCGGGGCCCGCCCAGGGTGCGCTGCGCGAGCTTCATCTGTGCGGTGAGCAGCCTGGTGGTGACGCGAGAACACCTCGCCGCAGGAGTCCGTTGAGGTGGCCACGGGTGGGCGGAGCGATCCGAAGAACACCCCCCAGGCCCACGGTCCACCTCGCACACGAAGGGCCCCGTCGAACCGTCCGGTTCGGCGGGGCCCTCGATGTCGGGAGCGTCAGGAGGCGCCTACTCGGCGCGCAGGTCCCGGCGGAGCTCCTTGGGCAGCGAGAAGGTCAGGGTCTCGTCCGCGGTCGTCACCGGGCTCACCGAGCCGAAACCGTGCCCGGCCAGCTTGTCGAGCAGTTCACGGACCAGGATGTCGGGCACCGAGGCGCCGCTGGTCACGCCCACCGTGGTGACGCCCTCCAGCCAGGCCTCGTCCATCAGGGTGGCGTTGTCGATCAGGTACGAGGCGTTCGCGCCGGCGTCCAGGGCGACCTCGACCAGGCGCACGGAGTTCGAGGAGTTGTCGGAGCCCACCACGATGACCAGCTCGCACTCGGGCGCCATGGCCTTGACGGCGTCCTGGCGGTTGGAGGTGGCGTAGCAGATGTCGTCGCTGGGCGGGTCGAGCAGGTTCGGGAACCGCTCGCGGAGGGCGTCGACGGTCTGGTTGGTCTCGTCCACCGAGAGGGTGGTCTGGGACAGCCAGGACACGTTGTCGGGGTCGCGGACCTCGACCTTGTGGACCTCGTCGGGGCTCTCCACGATCTGGATGTGTTCCGGGGCCTCACCGCTGGTGCCCTCGACCTCCTCGTGGCCGATGTGGCCGATGAGGATGATGTCGCGGTCCTCGGAGGCGAAGCGCTGGGCTTCCTTGTGCACCTTGGTGACCAGGGGGCACGTGGCGTCGATGGTCTTGAGCTGACGCCGCTGGGCCTGCTCGTGGACGGCGGGCGAGACACCGTGAGCGGAGAAGACCACGATGGCGCCCTCGGGCACCTCCTCGGTCTCCTCGACGAAGATCGCGCCGCGCTCCTCCAGGGTGCGCACGACGTGCGTGTTGTGCACGATCTGTTTGCGCACGTAGATCGGGGCGCCATACTGTTCCAGTGCCTTCTCGACGGTGATGACCGCCCGGTCGACTCCGGCGCAGTACCCCCGCGGGTTGGCGAGAAGCACACGGCGTTGGTTCGTGGCAGTCGTCATCGCACTCATGGGACACATCCTAGGTGTGATCCGGCGCCGTGGGTCCGGGTGTGGGAAAGGGCACCGACGTGGGTACATCCACGGCGGGACCGCAGGCAGGTGACGTCGGCGCGACCGAACGCACGCGATCCGGCGTCGAAGTGGCGAAATCGTTCACTTCTCGCCCGCTCATGCTGTTCCTCCCTCCTCTATCCTGGGTCACCATCGCATCTGTTATGAGGCGGTTCGCCCTCAACTCGGCCTTGCCTTGTTCGCTGGACGCGCGCCGCCGGCCCACGCCGAGAGCACCAGGAGCCCCCGTCCTATGTCGAACCCGACCATCGTCACGAAGCTGACCACCCTCGTCAGGGGCATCTTCGGGCGCAAGGACCCGGTCGTCACGACCGTGCAGGACAAGAAGGACGAGACCCCCGCGGCCACGGACGCGACGTCCGAGGACACGGTCAAGCAGGCCGAGCAGGCCGAGGAGAAGGCCGAGACCGCCCCCGCGGCGACCGCCGAGACCCCTGTGGACGCCGTCCCGGAGACCCCCGCAAAGACCTCTTCGGAGACCGCTGCCGACGCAGCCCCGGAGGCCGCCCCGAAGACCCCCGCCGAGACCACCTCCGACGCCGCCCCGCTGGTCGAGGAGCCCAGGGACGAGCCCTCCGTCCCGGCGACCGCCGACCTCCCCGAGGACGGCTCCGCCCTGGCCGAGGAGCTCGAGGCCGCCGAGGCCCACACCACGGTCGCCAGCGACGACGTCCTGGAGCGGGTCCGCAAGGAGGCCGCGCCCGCCGCAGAGGACCTGGCCGTGCCCACCTACGACGAGCTCAGCCTGCCGTCCATCCGGGCCCGCCTGCGCAAGCTCACCATGGATCAGGTCCGCGACCTGCGCGCCTACGAGGTCGCGCACGAGGCCCGCCCCGAGTTCATCAAGATGTACGACAACCGGATCGCCAAGCTGGAGTCCGAGGTCTGAGCGGGGTCGCGTCCGTGGGCGCGTCCCGAACCACCCCCGCCGTGCCAGCCCCGGAGGCCGAGGTCCGGACACACGTCCGGGAACGCACCGTCTCCGGGGCCGCGCGCCCCCTCCTTCACCGAAGTGTCCGCACCCTGGCCTAGGCTCTGGAGCCATGGGTATGGAGAGTTCGGCGGAGTCCCCGCAGCCGGTCAGGACCGTACTCCAGGCGGTCGGTGGCTGGATCGACCGACTGGGCGCCATCTGGGTCGAAGGGCAGATCGCCGAGCTCAACTCGCGCGGCCGCATGTCCTACATGACCCTGCGCGACCCCGTCGCCAACGCCTCCATCCGGGTGCTCTGCGAGACCTCCGTCCTGCGCCGCCAGGAACCGGCCCCCGGCCCGGGCGACCGCGTGGTCATCCACGCCAAGCCGGACTTCTACCAGCTCAAGGGCACCTTCTCCCTGCGCGCCAGGGAGATCCGGCACGTCGGGATCGGAGAACTCCTGGCCAGGCTGGAGCAGCTGCGCCGGACCCTGACCGCTGAGGGCGTGTTCGACCCCGCCCGCAAGCGACCGCTGCCCTTCCTCCCCAACACCGTCGGCCTGATCTGCGGCCGCGACTCCGCCGCCGAACGCGACGTGCTGGAGAACGGCCGCCGCCGCTGGCCCGCCGTGCGCTTCGAGGTGCGCCAGGTCGCGGTCCAGGGCGACCGGGCCACCCGCGAGGTGATCGAGGCCCTGCGCGACCTGGACACCCGCCCCGAGGTCGACGTCATCGTCATCGCCCGGGGCGGCGGCTCCATGGAGGACCTGCTGCCCTTCTCCGACGAGGCCATGGTCCGGGCGGTGGCGGCGGCGGGCACCCCTGTGGTCAGCGCGATCGGCCACGAACAGGACGCGCCGCTGCTCGACCACGTGGCCGACGTGCGCGCCTCCACCCCCACGGACGCCGCCAAGCGCACCGTCCCGGACGTCGGGGAGCAGCTGGAGATCATCCGCCAGCTCCGCGACCGGGCCCGCCGCGTGATCCGGGGCGGCGTGGACCGTGAGCTGGCCTGGCTCGCGAGCGTGCGCTCCCGCCCGGTCCTGGCCGATCCGGTCCGGGAGACCGAGCGCCTCACCGAACAGGTGCTGGAGCTGCGCGACCGCGCCCGCCGGAGCCTCACCGCCTCGGTGGACCGCGCGGCCGACACCCTGGTCCACACCGAGGCCCGGCTGCACGCGCTCTCCCCGGCCACCACGCTGGCGCGCGGCTACGCGATCGTGCAGCGCGAGGACGGCTCCGTGGTCCGCTCCGCCACCGAACCCGCGCTGGGGGAGACCCTGCGCGTGCGGTTCGCCGAGGACGGACTGAGGGCCACCGTCGACGCCCTGGACGGCGAGGAGGAGCCCGAAGCGCGCCCGGCCGGGAAGAAGTCGGCCACGGGCGGCTCGCGCGGCAGGAAGAAGAAGGCGGCGCCCGCCGCCGAGGACACCACGGACAACGCAGCCACCACAGAGGGGGAGTAGGCATGGCCGACCAGAGCGAGGCCCCGGAACTGAGCTACGAGGAGAGCCGGGAGGAGCTGAACGACGTCGTCCGCAGACTGGAGTCTGGCGGCCTCACCCTCCAGGAGTCCCTGGAGCTGTGGGAGCGCGGCGAGAAGCTCGCGCGTGTCTGTGAGCACTGGCTGGAGGGGGCCCGCGCCAAGCTCGCCGCGGCCATGGACGAACGCCGCGCCGACGAGCCGGGGGACGACGACACCCCGTTCTGAGGTCCGTTCCGCCACTGGTCCCGGGGCGGAGTCCCGGCCTCGTGAGCGGTCCGCCGGTGCCGTGCCGCCTCCGGCCTCCGTGGGCGTCGCGGGCCCGGGTGGGACCTACTTGCGGCCGTTGAGTTCGTCGCCGAGGTTGCGCAGGTTGCCGGGCAGGCCACGGAAGACCGCGACCACCAACACCAGCGCCGTGCCGAGGAACAGCCACGGGGCGACGTCGGCCAGCCGGGAGGCCAGGCCGAGGATGAGGACCCGGGCGAACCCCTCGTTGCCCAGGGCCAGCAGACTCTCGGCGGCGACCACGGCGACGAAGTAGGCGATGGGCGGGCTCACCGAGAGCGACAGCAGGTCGCCGGGTCTGACCAGGGCCGCGGTGACCAGGCAGGCGAGGGTGAAGGCCAGCCCGGGGGCCGCGGGGGTCGACATCAGGTGGGCGATCATGGTCCCGGCGAAGCTGGACACGACGATGAGCAGCACTCCGCCCCGGCCGGTCAGCCGTGGCGGGCGCCAGGGGGCGGCCGTCGTCTTCGGGTGACTGCGCGCTGTCCTGTCCGGGTTCGGGTGGCTGCGCGCGGGCCTGTCCGCGCCCGCCGCCTCCCGACCGCGACCGTTGGACCGCACGAAGTACGGGGCCTGTCCGGGTTCCGGACCGTCCGACTTGCGCGGGGGCATGGTCGTGCGCCTCCCCAGTTTGTTACTCACAGTGTTCAGTCTGTCACTTCTCGTGAAACTTCGGGGGTCATTCCTGGGATCGTGTCGCCATTTCGGCCACTTGCCCCTTCCGGGGGGATCGTGGCTTCCACCCCTTGGACGCCGAGATCTCCCCTCCTGGTTCCGGCTGGTTCCGGAGAGGTGGCCGAGCGTCACTCGCCGCGAACGACTCCCTCTGGTTCCTTTTGGGTCGAACCGTTGTGGCCGTTATCCCCATGCCGAATACCGCCGTACTCGGCCGCGCTCGCGACCTTCAGGTCCGACACGTCCGTCTCGCGCGCCTCCGGCTCCGCGATCCCCGCCGACGCCTCCGTCAGCTCCGGTGCCGCCACCGTACGCGGCCGCTCCTCCACCCCGGAGAGCCGGTCCAGGTCACCGTCGACCAGCCCGAGCTCGCCGAACCGCCGCGCGGTCACCAGCACCCTGCTCTCCAACGACCCCACGGTCTGGTTGTAGGCGCCCACCGTCCTGTTCAGCGCCCGGCCCAGCCCCTCCACGTGCCCGCCCAGTTTGGCCAGCCGCGAGTACAGCTGCTTGCCCAGGTCGAACACCTCACGGGCGTTCTCGCTCAGCGCCTCCTGCTGCCACGCGTACTGCGCGGTCCGCAGGAGCGAGATCAGCGTCGTCGGAGTCGCGATGTGCACCCGCCGCCCCATCGCGTGCTCCAGCAGTCCGGGGTCGTACTCCAGAGCCGGGGCCAGGAACGCCTCACCCGGGATGAACAGCACCACGAACTCCGGCGCCGGGGTGAACGCCGACCAGTACGACTTCGCCGCCAACTGGTCCACGTGGGTGCGCACGTGCTTGGCGTGCGCCCGCAGCCGCTGCTCCGAGGCCGCCCCCTCCCCGGCCTCCACGGCGTCCAGGTAGGCCGCCAGTGGCACCTTGGAGTCGACCACGATGTTCTTGCCGCCCGCCAGCCGCACCACCATGTCCGGCCGCTGCGCCCCCGACACCGCCTGCTCCTCGAAGTCGCAGTACGCGGACATCCCTGCCAGCTCCGCCACCCGCCGCAGCTGGAGCTCACCCCACCGGCCGCGTGCCTCGGGCCTGCGCAGCGCCGTCACCAGAGACTGCGTCTGGTCCCTCAGCCGCTCCGAGCCCTCCCGCACGAACTCGACCTGCTTGGCCAGCTCCGCGTGCGCGGCGGCCCGACCGGCGTCCACCTCCCGGAGCTGGGTCTCCACCCGGTTCAGGGTCGCGGTCAGGGGCTCCACCATCCGCTCCACGGCACGGCGCCGCTCGTCCAGGTCGCCCCCGGCCTCGGCGCTGACCGCACGCAGCCGGCCCTCGGCGAGTTCGAGGAAACGCTGGTTGGTCTGGTCCAGAGCCTGCGCGGACAGCGCGCGGAACCGGTCCGCGAGCTGCTCCTCCACGTAGGCGGCGCGCTCCTCCGCCGCCCGGGCGTCCGCGCGGGCCTCGGCGTCGCGACCGCGTGCGAGCAGCCAGCCCACGGCGGCGCCGATGACCAGACCGATGACGAGAACGAGTACGAGTGCGAGGGCGTCCATGGCGCCATGCTCTCAACCCCCGGGGGTCGTGTGCCCGCCAACGCGCAGGACCGCAACCGTGCGGTGATCCACGGCACGCCTCCACGGGCGGGGCGCCGAACCCGAGGCCCGACCACCGGCGGGCCCTGACCGGAACCGGCCACGGGCGGGGGTTGTCGGAGGGGGAGCCAACACCCACGCTTGGAACCCCGGTGACGTCGGGGGCGCGACACCGGGGGCAACCGCGCACACCACGCGGCGCCCCGAGAAAGGTCACCCACATGCGCCTCGCCACCCACACCAGCGGAACCGGGGAGCGCCTCGCCCTCCTCGTGCACGGCGGCACGTCCCTCCACCGGACCTGGCACGCGGTCGAGGACCGGCTCGTCCGGCGCGGCTACCGGGTGACCGGGGTGGACCTGCGGGGCCACGGCGAGAGCCCGCGCGGCGAGTACACGACCGAGGCCCTGCGCCAGGACCTGGTGGACACCTTCCCGACGGGGGCCGACCTGGTCGTGGGCCACGCCATCGGCTGTCTCGCGCTGTCCCTGGCCCTGGACCACCTGCGCCCGGCGAAGGCCGTCCACGTCGACCCGGCCTTCCGCGTCCCGCCCCAGCCCGAGGGCGCCGGCGATCGGCTGCGCGCGGTGCTGGCCACCGCCGACGCCGACCAGGTGCGCGAACTCCACCCGGGGTGGAGCGACGAGGACGTGCGGATCGAGCTGGCGGGCTTCGCCGCCACCGACCCCGACTTCCACGCGTGGGTGACCGACCACCTGGCCGGTGTGGACAACTTCCCCAAGGCCGCCGAGGTGCCCTCCCTCGCGGTGATCGCGGGGGTGGGTTCGCCGATCGGTCCCGAGGGCGCCCGCACCCTGGCCGAGCGCGGCTTCACCGTCCGCACGGTGGAGGGCGCCGGGCACAACGTCCACCGCGACGACCTCCCGGGGCTGTTCGCGGCCCTGGAAGGCTGGATCTGAGCGGCGGTCTCACAGGTCCGCGGGGGCTCCCCGGCACGAACCGAGGGCCGTACGCCACACGGTGACGGAGTCCCAGAACCCGCTGGTCGGCTCCTCGGGTGCGAACATCCACATCCGCTCCCACGCGGGCGAGGCCCGGCCGGAGATCTCCGAGCGCGCCTCGTAGGGAGGGTCGCCGCTGATCGGGAACCACAGGTACTCCAGCGGGTCCATGAGGGCCATCAGCCGCTCCTCCACGCCCCGGTCCGGACGCACCTTGGCCATCACCCAGGGCCGGAAGCGGCGCAGCACCTCCAGCCCCCCGGCGATCACGTCCGGCTCGGTTCCGGAGGTGTCGATCTTGACCACCGTCGGGAAGGTCGTCGCCGTCTCGTTCCACCGCGACAGCGTGGCCGTGCGCACGGTGATGTGCGAGAGCCCCATCCGGGTCGAGTTCACCAGCCGGTTGCACATGTCGTTGTGCAGGGCGCGGCGCAGGTGCCCGCTGCCGTTGTGGTTGCTCAGGGCCAGGTCGACGACGCCGAAGCCGAGGTCGCCGGAGGCGGAGACGGCGCGCGCGGCGGCGGCCAGCTCCGGAGTGGGCTCGAACGCGAAGACCGGTCGGGGCGTACGCGCGGCCGCGAGCATCGAGTACACACCGACCCCCGCGCCGACGTCGAGGACGGCCCCGGGGCGGGTGTGGTCGAGGATCGCCATGAAGCTGGCGAGGCTGTCGGGTTCGTGTCCGGACAGACCCGAGGCGGCGAGGCGGCGGGGGACCGTGAGGTCGCCGGACAGCTGGAGGGTGATCGTGTCCGCTCCCACCCGGCGCCGGTCGTCCTCGGGGCGCGGCAGGTCCAGGGTGAACCTGCGGTTGCGCGGCGGCACCCGGGCCGGGTCCAGGCCGCCCAACCGCCTGGGCAGGTGCACGCGGAGCTGTCGGGTGGCGAAGCGCACGAGCGGATACCGGTGAACGAGTGCGCGCAACTGGTCCTGGACCACGGTGTCTTCCCCCCAAGAGAACGGAGCCGTGATGACTGCTGCCGGGAGCTGCTCGACGCTGTCCTGTCGGCTCGATCCCTGCTCGTGGTGCCCGGCCGCACCCCGAACCTACTCTGCGTGTCCGCTCCAGCGCACTCTGTTTCCATGATTGGCCGCACGTGCCCGGGTCGGCCCACCCGCCGGTCCGCATAGACTCTGACCTTGTGAGTCTGTCTATCGGGATCGTCGGCCTGCCCAACGTTGGCAAGTCCACCCTCTTCAACGCGCTGACCAAGAACGACGCTCTGGCGGCGAACTACCCGTTCGCCACCATCGAGCCCAATGTCGGAGTCGTGGGCGTGCCCGATGCCCGGCTCGGGAAGCTGGCCGAGATCTTCGGGTCGGCGAAGATCCTGCCCGCCACGGTGGACTTCGTCGACATCGCGGGCATCGTGCGCGGCGCCTCCACCGGTGAGGGCCTGGGCAACAAGTTCCTCGCCAACATCCGCGAGAGCGACGCGATCTGCCAGGTCATCCGGGCCTTCGAGGACGCCGACGTCACCCACGTCGACGGCGACGTCGAGCCCTCCCGCGACATCGAGACCATCAACACCGAGCTGATCCTCGCCGACCTCCAGACCCTGGAGAAGGCGATCCCGCGCCTGGAGAAGGACGCCAAGCGCAACGCCAAGGACAAGGACTCCCAGGAGCTCCTCAAGGCCGCCCGGGCGGCGCAGGAGATCCTCGACGAGGGCGTCTCCCTGTCCCAGGCCAAGGACGTGGACCTGGACCGGCTGCGCGAGCTGAGCCTGCTCACCGTGAAGCCGTTCATCTACGTGTTCAACCTCGACAGCGACGAGCTCGCCGACGAGGCCCTGCGCGGCAAGCTCCAGGACCTGGTCGCCCCGGCCGAGGCCATCTTCCTCGACGCCAAGATCGAGGCGGAGCTGGCCGAGCTGGAGGACGACGAGGCCCAGGAGCTGCTGGAGTCCCTCGGGCAGACCGAGTCGGGCCTGGCCCAGCTCGCGCGGGTGGGCTTCGCCACTCTCGGCCTTCAGACGTACCTGACGGCCGGGCCCAAGGAGGCCCGCGCCTGGACGATCAGGAAGGGTGACACCGCCCCCGAGGCAGCCGGGGTCATCCACACCGACTTCCAGCGCGGATTCATCAAGGCCGAGGTCGTCTCCTTCGACGACCTGATCGCGGCCGGGGACATGCAGTCCGCCCGCGCCGCGGGCAAGGTCCGCATGGAGGGCAAGGACTACGTGATGGCCGACGGCGACGTGGTGGAGTTCCGCTTCAACGTCTGACCCGCACGAACCCCAAGGGGGCGGGCCGAGTTCTCTCGGCCCGCCCCCTTCGTGTTCGCCCCGGTCCCGTTGGGTGTGAGCGGAGCCGCTGGTCCGGGCGACTCGGCCCAACGCGTCGAGGTTGGCGAACGGGACAAGCGCGGCCCGCGCCAGGGGAGCGTGGGGGGTCATCGCGCGCGATCCCGGGCAGCGGGGTGGGGCCCGTTGCCCCGGTCTCGGCGGCCGGGGGACGGTCCGTTGCCCGGTCCCGGCGGTCGGCGGACGTGCCCTGGGGCCCGTTGCCCGGGCCTCGGCGCTGGGCGGACCCGCGTGGGGCCCGAGTGTCGCTGGTTACATCCGGTCAACGGTTTCCTGACCACTCAGGACACATCTTGCTCACCAAGCGGTGACCAATCCCTTTACGGTCCGGCCAGAAAGGCTCTGACGTGCACATCCTTAGGAAGTGGTCAGTGGTGAATTGCCGTACTCTGCACCTTTTAGGCGGTTCCTTCACCCGGGTCAATGTGGTCCCGGTCCGGAAACACGGACCCGTCCTGGCCGCTCCCAACCCGCACAATGCCTCACTATAGGGATGGGGTAGACAAGGGCATGGCGGAAGGCGTCGGCGACGGCGCGCGGAAGTCCGAGCGTCGGCACTATGGCCGACGCGTCACTGTGTGCAGGACCAGGAGGCGGGGATGGCCAAGACGGCGCGGCGCGACACCGCGGTGCGTGACCGGGTGGACGACGTCGAGCACGAGCTCGACGCTCCGCGCCCCCGAAGGCCCCGCGCCGGGGCGGGCGGCCGCTGGTGGGTCGGCGTCGGCCGCGTGCTGCTCTGGGCGTTCATCATCGTCGTCATCTTCAACGGCATCTGGTTCCCCATCCGCAACGGCTTCTCCCTTCCCAGCAGCAGTGCCGAACCCGAGGTGAGTGACGGCCTCGACTTCCCCGAGGCCTCCGCCGCGGCCTTCGCCCTCCGCTTCGCCGAGTCCTACCTCGACACCTCCGACCCCGAGGCCCGACTCACCTCCCTCGCGGCCTTCGTCCCCGACGGACAGGTCAGCCAGCTCAACCTCCCCGCGGACAGCCTCGCCGGTGAGAACCTCACCGTCATCGCCGTGGACGTGCGCGACGAGCACAATGCGGTCGTGGCCATCCGCGCCGACGTCAACGACGAGGCCATGAGCCTGGAGGTGCCCGTGTACAGCGACGGGGCCTCCCTGGTGCTCTCCGGACGCCCCGCGCTGCTCGCCGCGCCCAGCCAGGCGGAACTGCCCCCGGGCCCCTCCTTCGACACCGACCCCCAGGCCGCCGAGCAGCTCGGCGACGTGCTGACCGGCTTCTTCGAGGCCTACGCCGAGGAAGCCGGCCACCTCGACCGCTACGTGGAACCGGGTGCCACTGTCACCCCACTTCCGGCGAACAGTGTCGAATTCAGCGAACTGTCCGTTATGCCGGTGCCATCCCAGTCCTCGACCGGGGATGATGACGTACGACAGGTGGCGACCACCGTGGTCTGGGGCCTCCCTTCCGCCGACGCCGACGACGGCGCGGGTGAAGCCGGACAGATGGTGCAGAACTACCTGGTCACGGTCGTGAACTCCGGAAACGAGTGGTACGTGCGTGACATCCAGGGCGCCCCGCACTCGTTCGGTGACTAACCGACGACGGGGCCTGTAGGCAAGGAGACGAGACGAACCATGCGCACACCAGTAACGACAGCGGAGGAAGGCGCCTGACATGCTCCCCCTGTTGTCCGCCACCGCCGACACCATGACGGCCCTCGGCGCCGCCGACCCGATCTCCCTCGCGGTCGAGGCCACCCCCGCGCAGAACGCCCCCGACACCGGCGGACTCGCGGACTTCCTGCGTGGCTTCTTCGGGCCGCTGTTCCTCGTCATCGTGTCCATCGTGGCGATCTTCTTCCTGTTCACCAGGGAGATCACCCGCTTCATGCAGTTCATCATCCTGGCCATCTTCATCGGGATCGTGTTCTACGTGCCCGGCATCATCGAGGTCATCGCGGTGGCGCTCGCCCGAGCGATGGGCGTATCGACGGAATAGGCGAGGGAGGCCGGAATCGTGGATCTGCCCACGTACACCAACATCTGGCGTATCGAGAAGCGGCTGTACAAGCTCTACGATTTCCGGCTGCCCATGCCGCTCCCGGTGGGGACCTTCGGGGTCGCCCTGGGCGTGTTCGCGCTGTGGGTGGTGCTGCTCAGCATCCTCAACGCCCCGTTCGACTTCGGCAACGGCTGGCACCTGGTGCTCTGGGTCGTCCCGCCGGGGGTGATCACCGTGCTGGCCACCCGGCCGGTGATCGAGGGCAAGCGCCTCACGGAGCTGCTCATCTCGCAGGCCCGGTTCCTCACCGAGGCCCGCGTGTTCACCCGGCTCGCACCCGAGTACGAGCCCGCCGAGATCAGGGTCTCGGTGCGCGTGTGGCACCGGGACCCCGAGGCCGGGCCGCTGCCGCTGACCCGGAGCGCGGCCCGCAGGGCGCAGGCCGAGCAGGCCGCCGTCCTGGAGGCCGCGCCCGCGACCGAGGTCGAGGAGGCGCCCGTCCCGGAGAGCGGTCCCCGCGCCGCGCCTCCGCTGCGAGGCGTGCCCGCACGCCAGACCGCCCCCGTCGTCGAACACGACGACTCCGTCGAGTACACCCCCGCGCGGAAGGTTCCGGTCGCCGTCGCCGCGGGACTCGGAACCGACACCGCCTCGACCCAGGAGGACGACGCCGTGGCGGAGCACGAGGGCCGGTCCGAGCACCCTGCGATGGCCAGTGACACTTCGGAGGAGCCCCGTAGGGGCGTCGGCCGCCGTGTCCTCAACTACTTCGGCTTCGGCCTGTCCGCCGCGCCCGCCGAGGAGGAAGCGCGTTCCGACCAGGGCGCGGGCGAACCCGGCGACTCCTTCGACGAGCCCCTGTACGTCACCGAGGAGGACGAGCAGCGCGACCGCGACGAGTGGTTCGCCCGACTGCGCGCCTCCTCCGGAGAGACACCCCTGGGGCTGACCTCCAAGAGCGCCTACTCCGACAGCGACACCGGTGCCATGAGCAGCGCGGAGCTCGCCGAGGCGGTCGGCCCCCGCGAGCCCGACCCCTCCCGGCGCCGCGCCGAGGAGATGACGGCCGCGTCACTGGAGCAGGAGTCGCCCGCCGCCCGCCGACTGCGCGGCCGGACCCAGGGCATCCAGGTGGCCAGGGACCACGCCGACCGCAGGGTTCGGGATGAGCCCGAGCCCGCCCGCGAACGCGCCCGGCAGGCCCCGCCCGCGAGGCCCGAGCGTGCCCGGGGGACCGCCCTGCCGGACACCGCCGGTACCGAGGACGACCGCCCGGCCCGGCAGCGCCGCGAGGGGCGGCCCCACGCCACCCCCTGGGCGCTCGAACCCGAGGGCGGGAGTCGCACCGACTACCCGGACCTGTCCGACTACGCCGCCCGCTTCGCCGCCGCGACGGGCCGTCCCTCGTCGGCCGGGAGCGTGTCGGCCGCTCCGTGGCTGCCGCCGGCCGCGGCGACCCCCGAGGAACCCGAGAGCCCCGAGGAGCAGGAGCCGATCGGCCGTTCCGAGGCGGGACCCCAGGTCTCCCACGCCACCCACGGCCTGGTGCGTCCGGCCACCGAGGACGCGCCCAAGCCGCCGTTGCAGCTGGACCACGGCACCGGTGAGCACGAGGCGATGCCGGTGGAGAGCGGCGGGCAGGCGGCCGAGCACGGGACCCGGTGGAACGAGCACATGTCCGTGCTCGACCGCCACCTGATCAAGGCCGACACCCCGGCTCCGCCCCGGCCCAAGTTCGCCGACGCCGTGCCGAGCAAGGAGCGGGACAGCGAGCGCCGCGACCCGGCGGACTGGTTCGACGACGGCAAGCGCCGCCACCCGGACCAGCCCAAGGTGGGGGACCGCGACAACCCGGTGATCGTGGTCAGCGAGCTCCGCGAGGAGCGCCGCGCCGCCGCCGAGGCCCGGCAGGAGGCCAGGCGCAGGGAAGCCGGGAAGCAGGCGCCCGAGGATCCCCAGGAGTCCCAGGGAGCGGTAGGAACTCAGGAGACCAGCAGGGCACCCGAGCGGGCTGGGAGTGCTGAGGCCCGCGAGGCCAAGTCCACCGGAGAGGTCGGGGAGCTCCAGGAGACGGAGACGGCTTCTGCGGGCGACACGGCGCCGAACGTTGCGCATCCACATGGTGCTGATGGGGTCCAGGAATCCCAGGATGTGGAGGAGACCCAGAAGTCGGAGAAGGCTTCTGTGACTCCGGAGGCCGCCCAGGCTGCGCAGACGGCTGAAGAGGCTCTGGAGTCTCAAGGTGCGCACGACGCCTCGGTGACCCGAGAGGCCGAACGAACTCTGGGGACTGAGGAAACGCCCGAGCGGGCTGGGAGCGCGGAGGCGCGTGAGGCCCAGGCTGCCGGTGAGGCTGCGGGGTCCCAGGGAGTTCGGGAGACGTCGGGGCGGACCGAGCCCGGTACCTCCAGCGAGTCTGCTGAGCCCCATGGGTCGGTGGGAACTGAGGTGACCCAGAGGGAGCCGGAGCAGACCGGGAGTGCTGAGGCGCGTGAGGCCGAGGCTGCTGCTGAGGCTGCGGTGTCCCAGGGTGCGGAGGCTGCTCCTGCTGCTGACGTGGCGCAGGTTGCCCAGGGAGTTGAGGAGACGTCGGGGCGGACCGAGCCCGGTACCTCCGGCGAGTCCGCTGAGCCCCAGGGGTCAGTGGGAACTGAGGTGACCGAGAGGGAGCCAGAGCAGGCCGGGAGCGCGGACGCCAACGAGGACGACGCCGCCAGTGAGGCTGCGGAGTTCCAGGGTGCGGAGGCGGCTCCTGCTGCTGACGCGTCGCGGGATGCCCAGGGAGTTCGGGAGACCCCCGAGCGGGCTGACCGTGCGGGGGCCGAGGCCGCCAACCGAGTTGCACAGACTCCCCACGGGGCTGGGGAGACCGGGACGCGGGAGCAGCCCGGACCACGCTCCGTGGTCCTCACCGAGGGGCCCAAGCCGCCGACCCAACTGGACCACGGCACGGGTGAACTCGTGAGCTTCGTGGAGGTCCGCAAGGACCCCCGCGGCCCGACCCCGCGTCCCTCGGCGAAGGACTCCGCTGACCGGCCCACCGAGACCGAGCTGGCCGAGGCCGAAGCAGCGGCACTGCGGTCCCGCCGTGCCCAGGCCGCTCAGGAAGAGCCCGTCGAGGCAGCGTCGGCCCCGGAGCCGTCCGAGCGGGAGAACGAGGCCGCTGGCGGCTCGGAGACCCACGACCCCCACGACGGGGTCTTCCACCGGGTCGCCCAGAACGCTCGTCGGATCGGTCAGCTCTTCGGACAGCCCACCCCGGGTGAGGAGCCCGAGCCACGCGCGAGCGGCGACTCCGGGTCCTCCGAGGACACCACGAAACCCGACCTCGAACTGGACCACGGCACCGGTGAACAGGCCCGGCTGGGCGACACCCCCCAGGGGGTGCCCTCACAGCGGCCCCGGCCCGAACCGGTTCCGCGTGCGGAGGAGGTGGACCACGAGTCCGGCGACCCCAGCACCTCCGGCGGCACCCGGGGCTGGCGCCGACTGGCCAAGGTCGTCACCGGGGGCGCGACGCCGGTCCGATCGGACCTGCCCACCAGCGACATCGAACGGCTGCGCACCCCGCTGGCCGAACCCAGGTCCCTGGTCGTCCTCGGCTGCACGGGAGGCGCGGGGCAGACGGTCACCGCTCTGATGATCGGCCACACCCTCGCCGCGCACCGTGACGACCGGGTGGTGGCGGTCGACGTCAACCCCGGACCCAACGGCCTGTCCCGCCGCGTCGGCGCCCAGGCACCGGAGACCCTGACCGCGCTGCTGGCCAACGCCGACTCCGTGGACGAGTACGACCGGATGCGCGCCTACGCGGGCCGCGCCGGGACGGGACTGGAGGTCGTGCAGACGCTTGATGACCCCTACGTCCAGACCCTGGACGACCGCGACTACGGGCAGCTCGCCGGGCTGCTCGGCGGGTTCTACGGTGTGACGCTGCTGGACCCGGCGGCCACCGGCGTGGCCCGGGCCCTGCCGGTCGCCGACGGCCTCGTCCTGGTCGCTCCGGCCAGTGCGGACGCCGAGCGCGCGGTGTCGATGACCTTCGAGTGGTTGGACGGCAACGGGTACGCGACGCTGCGGGCCAACTCGATCCTGGTGGTCAACGGGGTCAGCAAGCGCAGCCTCCAGGACGTGGACGCCGCCGAGCGGGTGGCGCGCGGCCGTTGCCGGGCTATCGTCCGCATCCCCTGGGACGACCACCTGGGTTCCTCGTACACGAAGATCGACGTCGGCGCCCTGCGGCCCGCCACCAAGCGGGCCCACGGCGCCCTGGGCGGGGTCCTGGTCAACGCCCTCGCACCCGCCACCTGACACGGTGGCCCGCATCCGCTGTCGGGTGCGGGCCACGGTGTCGCCCCGGGGTCAGCGTCCGGCGGGGGTGGTATCCCTCGCGGCGAGGAACTCCGGACGGGCCCGGCTGGCGCTGAACGGCTTCGCGCACGCGTTGTCCACGCTGTTGAACACGACGAACACGTTGGAGCGCGGGTAGGGCGTGATGTTGCCGCCCGACCCGTGCATGCAGTTGGAGTCGAACACGGTGACGTCGCCCGCCGAGCCGGTGAGCACGTCGATGCCGTGCCGGTCGGCCAGCAGGTTGAGTGACGCCTGGTCGGGTGTTCCCACGTGCTGGCTCCTCAGCGAGGAGCGGTGGTGGTCGTCCGGGGTCCGGCCCACGCAGGAGACGAAGGTCCGGTGGGACCCGGGCATGATCATCAGGGCGCCGTTGTGCGTGTAGTTGTCGGTGAGCGCCACGGAGAAGCTGACCGCGCGCATCCGGGGCATGCCGTCCTCCGCGTGCCACGTCTCGAAGTCGGAGTGCCAGTAGAACGAGCCGCCGCCGAAGCCGGGCTTGTAGTTGACGCGACTCTGGTGCACGTACACGTCCGAGCCGAGGATCTGCCGGGCGCGGTCGACGAGACGGGGGTCGTTCACGAGGTCGTGGAAGACCTGGCTCACCTTGTGCACCTCGAACACCGAGCGCACCTGGTCGGAGGTCGGTTCGACGACGACGCGCTCGTCGTCCCTCAGGGCGGGGTCGGCGCTCAGACGTCGGAGTTCGGCGCGGTAGGCCTCGATCTCCACCGGATTGACGATCGACTCGACCTGCGTGTAGCCGCGGCGGTCGTAGCCGTCGAGCTGTTCGGTCGTGAAGGGGCCGTCGGCCGCACCGGGCCAGACGACGGGGTCCCGGCGGTAGAGCAGCGCGGGCTCGGGGGCCTTACGGGTGGGGTAGTCGTCCGCGGTCGGAAGTTCCATTTGCAGAGTCATGGCGCTCCCCTCGGCTGGGGTGCTCCTCTCGGCTCGGGGTTCCTCGTACGACATGTGAACCTAACAAACCCGGATTTCACAAAGGGGGTCGAGTTCCTTCCGCCGTGTTTACGAGTTCACCATCTGGGTATTACTCGTCTACTATATGGGCGAAAAACGGCGACCCGGAGATTACGCTTTCGGGCTCCGAATCGCTGGTTGGCTTCTTCTCGGGTGTTCACCTGCGTGATCCCCCGCCTGGGCCGCGCGTCGCCGAGTTCCCCTCACGGAGCGCCATCATTGCAGCTCATCGCCTTGCTCGACGAATCGCTCAACCCTTTGTGTGTTGGTCGGGCCGAGATCGTGTGATCTATTTCACGAGCATTTGACGCAGGGCTCGGTGCAACGTAACACGGCCGCGCTCCGGTCGTTATTCCCAAGTGACCTCCGATTCACCCGGAATTCTCGCGTGGGGGCTGGCGTGCGGGCTTTCGTTACTCCACAGTAGTGGGGTCCGGATTTCCTCGACCCGCTCAAGAGGAGAAACACAGTGCCCCCCTTCCCCCGTGTGCTCGCACGCACCGCCGCGACCGTCTCGGCCGCCGCGGTGGCCATGGTCCTCGTCTGGGCCGCACCCGCCGCCGCCGACACCCTGCCCCCGAACATCCCCAGCGACTCCGCGGCCCAGACCCAGCTCAACTCGCTCACCGTCGCCGCCAAGGGCCCGCAGTCCGGCTACGACCGAAGCCTGTTCCCGCACTGGAACGTGGTCGACAGCCCCTGCACCGCCCGCCAGGTCGTGCTCAAGCGCGACGGGCAGGACGTCGTCACCGACTCCAACTGCCAGCCCACCGCGGGCAGCTGGTGGAGCGCCTTCGACGACGAGTGGGTGAACGACGTCCCCGGCGACATCAGCGTCGACCACCTGGTCCCGCTCAGCGAGGCCTGGAAGACCGGCGCCGCCGACTGGTCCACCAGCCAGCGCGCCGACTTCGCCAACGACGTCACCAGCTCCCAGCTGTGGCTGGCCACCCCCTCCAGCAACAGCGCCAAGGGCGACAAGGACCCCTCGGAGTGGATGCCCACCAACACGGCCGTCCACTGCGACTACGTGAAGTCCTGGATCAACGTCAAGCACGTCTACGACCTCACGATCACCTCGACCGAGGAGTCCACCCTCCAGAGCACCCTCGACACCGCCTGCTAGTCGGCGACGTCGGCTGACCTCCGTGGACACGACGGAGAGTGACGCGGCCCGGCACCCGCAAGGGGCCGGGCCGCGCCCGCGCCCCCCGGCCGCGCACCGCCTCCGGTTTCTGGCACACCGACGCCTCCGCTTCTCACCCCCCGGCCTCATGCAGCACTATGGGTGATGGCTACGGGGCGGAACTCGTCAGCGCCGTCACGAGGAAGGGCTAGCAGATGACCGGTACCAGGGGCACCCGGGGCGCGACCCGCCTCGCGGTCCGCTACTTCGACGACCGAGTGCTCTTCAGCGACAACGAGGCCTGGGCCTACTTCCGGCTCCCCACGGTGTCCTACGAGTTCACGACTCCCGAGGAACGCCAGGCACTGGCCACCAACATCACCATCGCCCTCGCCGCCATCCGCATGAACGACGCCGAGGTGCACCTGCGCGTCGCCCACCGCACCTACCCGGCCGCCCAGTGGGCCACCAGACTGGACGAGACCGCCGACGCCGGGCCCGGCTGGTACGACTACCTCGAAGAGATGTACCGGCACGTGTGGGCCAAGGACTTCTGGACCAAGGAGGTCTACCTCGGCGTACGCCTGGGGCTGCGCAACGCCGGCGCGGGCCTGGGTCTGTTCTCCCAGCTCTTCGGTGCCTACCAGCGCACCGAGCAGGTCCTGGGGATCAACGACGACGCGATCGACGACAAGGAGATCGCGCGCTGGACCGACCAGTCCGAGCGCCTCGGCCGCGCCCTGGCCGCCAGCTCCCTGCACGCCCGGCACGCCACCTCCGACGAGATCGCCTGGCTCATCCGGCACGCGGTGAGCGGCACCGCCGAGGAGATCCGCCCCTCGGCCACGGGCCGCCGCACCTGGGGCCGGGGCGAGATCGAGCAGCTCGTGGACGGGGTCATCCACAACGGCCGCTCCACGCTGCGCCTCGAACAGCCCGCGGGCTCCACCCACGTGGCGTTCCTGTCGTTCGCGCGCTTCCCGGACCTCATGCCCTTCCCCGACGGCGAACCCTGGCTGCACCATGCGGACGCGCTGCCGTTCCCCGTGGAGATCTCCCTGCGGATGAAGCTCATCCCGCCCGCGAAGGCCTCCAAGGACGTCGGCCGCAAGCTCGCGCACGCCCGCGACATGGACGCCCACATCCGCGAGGCCGGGGTGGAGGCACCCATCGCGCTGGCCGAGCAGATCGACGCCGCCCGCATGCTGGAGCACGGCATCACCAAGGAGCGCCTGCCGTTCGTCTACGGGTGGCACCGGCTCATGGTGTCCGCGCCCACCGAGCGCCTCCTGGGCCAGCACGTCGAGGCCGTGGTGGAGCACTACCGCGACATCGGCATCGACGTCATCAACTCCACCGGCGACCAGTTCTCGCTCTTCAACGAGTCGCTTCCCGGCGACCGCATCCGCCTCAACGCCTACGCCCAGCGCCAGCCGCTGCGCACCATCGCGGGCGGCATGCCCACCGCGACCGTGGACGTGGGTGACCGAACGGACCACCACGGCGGCGGCTGGGTCGGCCCGTACGTGGGGGAGACCATCGGCCGGGCCCGGTCCATCGTGCACTTCGACCCCATGGTCGCCGCGGCCCGCAACCGCCCCACGGCCATCGCCATCACCGGCGAGCCCGGCGGCGGCAAGACCACCCTCGCACTGCTGATGATCTACCAGCTGGCCCTGCGCGGGGTCACCGTGGCCGCCATCGACCCCAAGGGCGACGCCGAGTCCCTCGTGGAGCTGCTCAAGCACCGGGGACGCAAGGCCCGTGTCATGTCGCTCGGATCGGCCCAGCCCGGCCTGCTCGACCCCTTCGCGTTCGGGGACGACCTCGCCGCGAAGAAGACCATGGCGACCGAGACGCTGCGGCTCCTGCTGCCCCGCATGAGCGAGGAGCGCGAGTCGGCCATGATCCAGGCGGTCGCCACCGTCGCCAACCAGCCCCAGCCGTCCCTGGCCAAGGTGGTCGACCACCTCGTCTCCGCCGAGGACGCCGCCTCCCGCAACCTGGGCGCGGTCCTGGGTTCCATGGCGGAGATGCGGCTGGCGTCGCTGTGCTTCGACCCCCAGGGCGAGGCGCGCATCGACACCGAGGGGTGGACCACCGTGTTCACCCTGGGCGGGCTCACGCTGCCCGACTCCGGGGTCAACCGCGACGACTACTCCTACGAGCAGCGCCTGTCCGTCGCGCTCCTCTACCTGGTGTCCCAGTTCGCCCGGCGTCTGATGAACGGTCTGGACCGGCGCCTGCCCAAGGCGATCTTCCTCGACGAGGCGTGGGCGGTCACCTCCACCCCCGAGGGGGCCAAGCTCGTCCCCGAGGTCTCCAGGATGGGCCGCTCCCGCAACACCGCGCTCATCCTGGTGTCCCAGAACGCGGGGGACATGCTCAACGAGCAGGTCACCAACTGTCTGTCCTCGGTGTTCGCCTTCCGCTCCAGCGAGGCCCACGAGGTCGCCGACGTCATGGCGCTGCTCGGGGTGGACGTCAACGAGGACCACATGGCGGTGCTGCGCAACCTCGGCAACGGTGAGTGCCTCTTCCGCGACCTCGACGGCCGCTCCGGGCGGATCGGCGTCGACCTGGTCTCCGAGGGGCTGCTGCGCTGGCTGGACACCAACCCCACCCGCGAGCGGCCCGCCGGGGACCCCCTGGTGTCCGCTAACGGCCGCGAGCAGTAGCACGCGGCTCCGAAGCAGGTCAGCGGCGGCCACCGCGACCACGGGCGGACATCGGATGACAAAGGGTGCGGGGAAGTCGGGTTCGGGCATGACGAGGATGGGGATCAAGGAGATTACCCCCAGCCCTCCGATCCCGGCCCGCTGAACCAGCCTCCCCGCACCCCCCGACCGACACTCACGAGGGATCGCCCATGAGTGAGGACGTCATCCGGCCGCGCCCCGTCGTCGACACCAGCCTGCCCGAGGAACTTCGCGAGGACCTCCTCCGGGAGGCCGTCGCCCCGGAGTCGAGACACGCGCGCGACGACGGGCAGGCCGCCAGCCGGGCCCTGCGCCTGCGTGAGGGCGGGGTGCAACTGCTGGGGGTCGGCTTCACCCTCGTCCTGGCCCTGCTCACCGCCGGTTGGTACCTCGGCATGGTGATCGTCAGCATCGGCCTGATCGCCTACGTGGGCGCGCTGGCCGTACGCAAGGAGGCCGACCCGCTGGTGCGGGCCGTCGGCGGTGCGATCGGCGCGGGCGCCTTCGCGGCCGCGCCCCTGTGGCTGTTCGACCTGCTCCCGCAGGACCCGCCGGGCGGCGTCCCATGGTTGTTGTTCGGCCTCCTGGTGGGCCTGGTCACCGCCGACACGCTCACGGCCCAGGTGCCCGAACCCCCGGAGGAGCAATACCGGGACCGCGTCCTGTTACCGGACGACATCAGCGCGACCGACCACGGTCTCCTCGTGGCGGTCCAACAGACCATCGACAGGGTCACCGACGCCCGCGTGGAACTGGGCTCCTCCGACACCCTGGACACCGCGCGGGGTCTCTCGGTCCTGCGGGAACAGGAGTGGCGGATCGCTTCCCTGCTGGCCCGCCAGCGCGAACTGCGGCGGGGGTACGTCCGGCGCTGGCAGCAGGCCTCCTCACCCCGTGTGCGTGAGGTCCTGCGCCCCCAGCGGGAACACCTCACCGCGGTGGAGGGGCACATCCGCGCCAGGGTCGACCAGATCACCGAATACGGGCGCCTGGTGGACGAGTCGGTCCTGGCCCACCGCGAGTGGGAACAGTGCCAGGAGGCCCTGGCCGCCACGGACGCCTACGCGGACCTACGGGCCGAGGCCTCCCTGATGTCGGTCCCGTCATCGGAGGTGGCCGACCTCGCCGACACCGCCGAGGTGGCACGCCGGGTGCGCGACGACAGCGTCGCCAGGGTCCACGCCGCCACCACCGGCCTCGCCGAACTCCCCGAGCACTAACCGAGGCCGAAGTAGGCCCGAGACCCGGCGGGGACGAGCAGCAGCCCACCGATCGTCAGGGTGTAGATCAGCATCAACGCGTAGATGACCATCAGTTCGGGCGTGTAGATGAACACCGTGAACATGCTCATCGCCAGCGTCACCGCGCCGATCCCCTGAACAACCACCACCAGACCGAACACCAGGCGTGACCTCGTGAGCAGACCGAAGGCGGCGAAGGCCGACAGCACGCCCCACACCCCGAGGTAGGCCACGGTGCCCCAGCCAGCGGCGGTGTCGTCGTCCGCCACCCGCCCCAGGTTCACCGCCGTGAGCACGAACAACACCAGGGCGTTGAGCGCCAGCATGGCCATGACCGTGAGGACGGCGGTGGGCTTCTCCCGGTGGTTCCGCTCGGCGGGGCGGGCGCCGGTGTGCCCGGTGCTGTGCACGAACCGGGTGCTGGAGTTCTGCGCGGGCGCGGCGGCCGTCGACCCCGGATACCCCACCACCGGGGGTCCGCTCGGGTGCGGTCGAGGGCCGGAGGGGGCGCCGTTGGTCGGCAGTACCGGGTTCGGCGTGGGATGGCCCCCACCGGCCGTCCCGCTCCTGGGGTACGCGGGCTGGGTGCCGCCGGTGGGACCGAACGAGGGACGCGCCCCCGAGGCCTCCGGGCCCGGCGACGGGCCCCGGCGCGTCTCCACGAGCCCCTGTGTCGCGTGACGCTCCCGCTCCAACAGTTCCAGGGCCTCCCGAGGGCTCGGCCGGGCCGCGGCGTCCCTGGTGAGCAGAGCCGCGATGAGGGCGAGCAGGGCCAGGCTTCTCGGGGAGTTCGCGGCCTCGTTCCTCGACGGCCTCGGCACCGGGGCGGTCATCACCGCGCTGATCATCCCCGTGATGCTGTCCCGCCTGAACGGTGAACGCCCCTCCATGAGGCAGTACAGGGTCACCCCGAGGCTCCACAGGTCCGAGGCGGGCAGGGCCCGTTCGCCCTCGAACCGTTCCGGGGCCATGTACTCGGGAGAGCCGATGAACACACCGGTCTGGGTGAGCGCCGCGCCGCCGTCCACGTTCGCGATCCCGAAGTCCGTGAGAACCGTCCGGTCGTCCGCGGTGAACATGATGTTGGCGGGCTTGACGTCCCGGTGGGTGACCCCCACCGCGTGCGCCGCCGCCAACCCGCCCAGCAGTGAGCGGGCGGCCTGTTCGACCCGCTCGACCGGCATCGGCCCCCCGGCGTCGATGTGGTGCTGCAACGAGGTCCCGCTCAGCAGCTCCATCACGATCCACGGGCTGGCGTCGTGCTCCAGCACGTCGTGGATGGTCACCACCGCCGTGTGGCTGATGCGCGCCGTCGCCTGGGCCTCCCGGAGCGTGCGGGCGTGCGCCTCGGCCCTGTCCTCGGCTGACATCCCCTGGGGGAGGAGGACCTCCTTGACCGCCACGTCCCTTTGCAGGGCGGGGTCCCAGGCGTGCCAGACGGTGCCCATGCCGCCCACGCCCAACCTCTCGCGCAACTCGTAGCGGCCGACGGAGGTACGCCCGGGGGTCGGCATGGGGGTGCTTCCCTTCTGGCGGTGTGGGGGGGAACCGTTCCGCAGCGCGGAAAGGGGACGCCGTGGGTACGAGCCGGGCCTGCGGGGGCCGATCGATGCGGAAGGTCCGGCGAACTCCAAGAGTAAGCCTGCCCACAACCCCTCGTACCAGAGCCGAAGAAGGTGACCGATAGCGGTCAAAGCCCACTCCGCCCCCCGGAGAAACGGCACCGAGTCCGCAGACGGGGACGGAGAGGAACGCCTTTAGTGCCGAGAGTCACAAACAGCACCGGCGCTTTCCCGTGTGGGTCGGATTTCCGGGACCCCGTAAGGACCTCGTCGTCCCGCATCCGGAAACGAGCAGGGAGCCCGGTGGGGCTTGGCTGGACCCGGTTGGGGCTGGTGGGGCCGCTGTGTTCCGGTGTGGCCCGGTGGGTGCCAGATGGTCTGGTGGGAGGTGGCTTCGTTTGCGTGAGGTGGCCACTCCCGCGACCACCACGTCACTCCCAGGCGGCCGTCTCCGGGTCGACGCCGTGGGCGCGGGCGTTGGCGTCGATGGCGTCGCGCAGCCACACGGACAGGCCGGGTTCGATGGCCTCGTAGTTGGACCGGAACCCGGGGTCGTCCACGTTCGTGCGGCCGAGGATCACCTGCATGGAGTGGGTGCAGTCGAAGTACTCACTCATCGCCTCCCGGTGCCGTTCGGCCAGGGCGTCGGCCCTTCGGCTCCCCGGCTCGACACCCTCGCGCACCGCTTGGGCCAGGTCGGCGTGCAGGGCCTCGACCCCCGCCGCGATCCGTCGCCAGTCCTCGGCGGAGCGGTCGGCCGCGCGCTCGGCGAACTCCGCCCACTGGGCGGTGTCACCCCACTGCTCGCGGGCCTGCGCGGCCCAGGAGGGCCGCCAGGTGTCACCGAAGATCTCGACCTGCTCCTCGGGCGGAAGCAGGACGCCCTCCCGCCTGGCCTCGGCGAGGCGGTCCAGGGCGTCGGCCATGCGCTCCAGCCTGTGGATGCGTGCGCGCAGCTGGTCGCGTTGGTTGACCAGGGAGTCGGCGGCCTCGTCGGCGTCCGCCTCCAGGAGCTTCGCGGTCTCCTCGAGCGAGACGCCGAGCTCGCGGTAGACCAGCACCCGCTGGATGCGGGCGACGTCCGAGGCGGTGTAGAGCCGGTAACCGGCGGCGGAACGCTCGCTCGGACCGGCAAGACCGATCTCGTCCCAGTGGTGCAGGGTCCTGACGGTGACCCCGACGAACGCGGCCACCGCGCCGACCGTCCTCGCGCCGTAGTTCATTGATCCACGCTATCCACAGACCGAAGCAGGTCCCTGAGGACCCGTGGGGCCGGGGTCCTGCTTCCCGGACAGCTGGGAACCAGGACCCCGGCTCTCGGTCTTTGTCCCTAGTTCTCGCGGCTCCGGACCTCGGGGCCCTCGATCCCGTTCTCCCGCAGGTACCGGGCGGTCTCCGGGTCCTGGGGGTCGTACGGGCGTGCCGCGGTCATGATCACCCGGGCGTTCTCAGGGGTGCGGATCTCGACCTCCACCGAGTTCCACGGCATCCGACGAGGACCGGTGGTGGACCCGGGCAGCTGCTCCTCGCAGGCCGCCACGATGCCGTCGATCTGGTTCAGCACGCAGGAGAAGCTCACGCTCGTTGAGGGAGTCTGCTCGGGGCGCTCGCCCGGTACGAGCAGGACGTCCTGGAACGCCCAGCGCCGCAGGTGGACGACCTGACCGGGGACGGAGAAGAGGTCGAAGAACCCGAGGCCGTTGATCCAGAACTCCTTGGAGGCCTCAAGGTCGTGCGTGGGCACGGTCACGAACATCGGCATGCCGTAGATGCCCCGGAACAGTTCGGGGGGTGCCGAGTCGGGGCCGGGCTGGGGTACGGGGCTGACGCTGAACGCGTGGAAGGTTTCGCTCATGAGGCTGATCGTGGAGCCTCACGCCGCGTGAGGGTCAAGCCGCTGGCGCTCGGCCGAGGCGGGCACGTGGACCGTGCTCCGTTTCGGTCCTCCTCCAATAGGGACTGCGGGTTCCGCGTAAGACCAGGTTGGTACCGGGTCTCAGTCCGCTTGATTGCTGTATGTCCACTTTTGGCTGCGAAAGGTTCTGTGACGCCCCTCATAGTCCACATCTGGTGAGGAAATTGTGGCCTTGAGGATTTTGGGTGTTACGGCCGCCCCGAGAAGCCTGTTACCTGCACAAATGAGGAGAACACCCGCATTTGGCCATGAGTCTCCGGCCCGTTCGGGGGCGACGACCGAAAAACCGGTCGCGTTGCAGCCATCTCCCAACCCCGTGATGACGCACCATAGAGGATGGGGTAAAGACATGCGGGGGCCTTGGGGCCGTGTGCGGTCGCGCGCCAGGTGGTGTCGCGGCGGGCGTGCGGTCGGGAGGCCCTGGTGTCTGCCAACGATTTCCCCGCACGAACCACGACGCAGGAGCTCAGCAGATGACTCATCAGCACGTCCACCGGCGGGGTTGGCGACGCATACTGATGACGTTCCTGATGTTGTGTGGACTCATCCTCATCCCGCTGAGCTCCGCGCAGGCGAACCCGATGTGCCCCGGCAACCCGGCACCGCTCCCGGAGTCCGCTGGCAGCGGCTCGGACGGGCTCCTGGTGCCGCCGCAGTCGCGTTCCGCGATTGAGGGATCCCCTGACGGAATGCCTCCGGACGCCAGTATGTACGGCCAGTACGGCACCGCTGGTCAACAGTGGCACATGATCACTGAATCCTGCGTGGACAAGATGGGACTGGGTGCGCAGGCCACGATCGCGAACTCCGCCTGGGACCTGTCGAAGACCATCAATCAGTCCACCATCACTGTCTACCAAGCGGCGACATCCGACGGCCTTCTCGCCAGTTTTACGGAAACGGTAGAGAACGTGGTTGTCGCCCTCCGGGAGGGGATCTGGCGTCCCCTGATCCCCACGATCGTTATCCTTGGCGCTATTTGGCTTGGCTGGTATGGGCTCATCCGTAAGCGAATGACTCTGACGATTGAGTCTTCAGTGTGGATGGTTGCCGCAACGGCGCTCGGAATGTGGATCCTTGTAAACCCATCCCAGGTAATGGGTCTGGGGAGTACGTTGGTCAACTCCGGAACTCAGCTAGTAACCAGCGCTGTAGGGCAGGTTCCATATGGGGGTGGGTCGGGAGCATGCCCCGCAGGTGCTGAGCCTCCAGAACGTGCCAGTTGGGAGTCTGAAGCTGATTTCCAGGTTCGCAGGAACGCGGACATGATGTGGTCGAGTCTGGTATGTCAGCCCTGGACAGCGGGCCAGTTTGGTAGTGGGGAGATCGCTGAGAATGCGGCTATGCACCACGCAGGCGACCTCATTGCTGTACAGGGGATCAGTCGGATCGAACAACAGCAAATCGCTGATGGTGACCTTGAGGCCAATGCTCTGATCGCGGAGAAGCAGGAATCTTACGAAGAGATCGCATCGAGTGTCGAATCCTCCTACCCGAGTGTCTACCCATTGTTCTCGGGCGACGACCAGGGTAGTCGTCTTGGGGTTGCAACTCTGGCGCTCTTTGCGTCGCTCTTCGCTGGTGGGCTGATCCTTGCGGGTTCTGTGGCGCTTATCGTGTTGAAGATCGGTTTCATGCTGCTCTTCATGCTGTCGCCTGTGTTTCTGCTGATTGGTATTCACCCGGGCTATGGTCGGATGGTGCTCCTCAGGTGGGTGGAACTCATGGTTGGGTTCCTGCTCAAACAGATCTTTGTTGTTCTGTTGATTGCCTTGTTGGTCATGAGCTACGGCATGGTCATGTCGACTCCGCTCGGGTGGGGATTGCAGATGATCCTGCTCGCCCTCTTCACCTTGGCGCTGTTCATCTATCGCAAGACGTTCGCCTACCTCTTCGCCTCGGTCAACGCGAACACGTTCACCTCGCGCATCGTGACCGACGCGGCTCGTAGCCAGGCACTGGACAAGAGCGCGATGGTTCTTCCCCCGGTCGCCTACCTCAAGACGCAGAACTGGGGCCGCCGTCACGGCGCCATGATCGCTGGTGCGGCCGCAGGGGTTCCCGCTGGCGGAGGCGTTTCCGCAGGCGCCACCGAAACCGCGGAAGAGGTTCCGGAGAGCGGTGGCAGCACCCGTGCCGAGGGCGCCCGTGTCCGAGGGACTGCGGGCTACGGACGGGTCCGAGGAAACGACAACGCTCCGCCACTCAACGTCAGTCGGAGCGGTGGGCCCGGTTCGCAGCGCCCCACCACCGGTGCCCGGAGCGGTGACCAGGCGCCGAGTCTTTCTGGGAACGGTGGCACGGGCACCGGCGGTGGTGCAGGCAGCGGCGGCCCCATTCCGCCCCGGCCTGCTGGCGGCTACACCGGCACCGGCGACAGTGGATGGGCGGGCGTCTTCGGTACCGGCGGTGGGGGCAACGGCCCGAACCGCAACGACGGCGCCGGCTCCGGCACACGCTCCGGAGGCGGCGTGTTCGGTGGCGGAACGAGCAACTCCCGAGCGGCGAGTGCTGATCGCGCCGAGCCCAGCACGGGGCGCGGCATCTTCAACGGCCGCGAGGACACCCCGGCACACGGAAACCTCGGCCGGGGTTCGCGCTGGGGCGGTCCGAAGGAGAAGCGTGAGCGGCCCGCTCCGCAGCGCCCCGCACGACCGGCCCCCGCTGATCGCGGAAGGCGCGGCGACGGTGAGGGCGGCTGGCTGACCGGGTCCGGCAAGAGCAAGGACAACGCTCCCATCACCCCCTTCTGGGGGGAGGGCGGCTCCTCCAGCACACGGGACCGTAAGCGAGACGTCCCCTTCTGGCTGAACGACGACTAGTGACCCGGTCACTGAGCAAACGACAAGGCAACCGACCACCATGCCCAACCCTCTCCCCGAACGCACCCAGCGACTGGTCGTCATCGGCCTGATCGCCACTCTGGCCGGGTTCGGGATCTACTTCAGCCTCGGCGGGTTCGGAGGCGACCAGACGGAGGACCCCGCTGGTCCACCGCGTGAACCCGGGACCGCTCAAGGGGAGGCCGAGCCACCCTCCTCCAACCCGGGAGGGCTGGCCACCGTCCCGCCCAGTCCGATTCCGACCACCGCCGCAGAGGACCTGGAGGTCCTTGACTGGCTTCCGTTCGCCGAAGAGGAGCTCCAGGCGGCGGGGGCGACCGCGCAGGCCTTCGCTGAGGCCTACGGGACCATCGACTACTCACAGGACCCCGAGACCTACTACGCGTCCATGGAGGCGCTGGCGACCGACGAGTACGCGGAGGTGCTCTCCGACGCGAACCGGGTGGGGGCCTTCTGGGCTGAGATGAGCGAGGCCGAGGCGGTCGCGGAGGGACGCGCGGAGGTTCAGGAGATCCGCACCTTCGGCACTGACTCGCTCACCTTCGTGGTCACCACTCAGTCCATCACCGAGACCGGTGACTCCGAGTTCGACGAGGACCTCGGCGACTTCGCCGTCACGGTGGTTCGCGACGGCGGAACCTGGGCGGTCTTCGACTTCCAGCCAGCCGACGCCGGACAGTTCGGGGAGGAGTGACCGCTTGATCTCCGCTTTTCGCACCGCCGCCCCCGACGGTCGGACGGGTTCCTGCCTGACCAGGGTCGCCGTACTGGCGGCCATCGGTGTGGCAGGTCTGGTGTTCCTGACACTCATGGTGATTCCAGCCCTCACCAACAACACTCAGGTGGCCTCCTGGTTGGCTTCGGGTGTGGTCTGCGCACCCAACGCCGACGCAGACCAGCCGGACAGCAGCGCCTACGCCATGGACACCATCCCGGAGAACTACCTGGAGCTGTACCAGGAGGCGGGGGAGGACCGGGGGGTTCCGTGGAACATCCTTGCGGGCATCGGGCAGGTGGAGTCCCACCACGGTCGTTGGGAGGGGCCGGGGATCACCGAGGGCCACAACGACTGGGGAGCCTCCGGGCCCATGCAGTTCGGGTCGCTGGACGGTTCCGCGGCGGGGAACAGCTGGGGCGGCGAGCCGATCCAGCCGGTTGAGGAGCGGCCGGAGGTGGGCTATGGAGTGGACGGCAACGACGACGGGGTCGTCAATGTCTACGACCCTGCCGACGCCATTCCCGCAGCCGCCGACTACCTCCTGGCGCACGGCCTCGAGGACGACGTTCGCCAGGCGATCTTCGGTTACAACCATGCCTGGTGGTACGTGGACGATGTGATGGAGTGGGCGGAACGGTATGCCGACGGCGACTTCAACACCTCGGACTCCATTCGGACCGCGGTTCTCTGTGAGCTGGACGAGGACGGAGTGCCGATCGGGCGGGCACCGGACGACCTGACCCAGGCGGTTGTGGACTGGGCGCTTGACCAGCGTGGAAAGCCGTACATCTGGGGAGGGACCGGGCCGGACGGTTACGACTGTTCCGGTCTGACGATGAAGGCCTACGAGAGCATCGGTGTGACGGTTCCACGTGTTTCCCAGGACCAGTGGAACTTCGGGCCGAAGATTCCCCTGGGTGAGGAACAACCCGGTGACCTGGTCTTCTTTGACGTGACCCGAGCTGGAGAGCCGCCTGGGCCCGGCCACATGGCAATGGTGATCGGGGACGGCCTGATGGTCGAGGCCTGGTGCACCAACTGTGGACCGATCGCGGTGCGCGAGTACGATGACCCCAATCGTGCGGACATCGTGGGGTTCACCCGTCCGCTTGAGCACCCCGAAGTGAAGGCTCAGCTGGAGGCGCAGGCGTAATCGTGGTGGAGACCGAGGAAACGGATTCGAAGCGCGGGAAGCCAGCGAAGAAGGGCCTACACGGCTGGAAGGCAGCGCTTGCGGTCTTCGGGTGCGGCACGCTCGCGGCCTTCGGTGTTTTCGGTGTGATCGTCGGCGTTCTAAGTCTGATTATAGGAACGGCTGCCACTGGCGTCTCCGAATCCACGAAGGGTGAGAGCCCGATCGAGATGATCGGAGAACCTCAGGCTTCCATTGACCCAGGGGATCTGGATCTCTGCTCAAGAAATCTGTCTTCGTCTCCGCAGGTCAATCTGACTCGAAGTGACAGTGCAGAAGAGTACACCGACTCTGTGGAGAATGGAGAGCGCAGAGTCCGAGATCGTTGTGAGTGGAAAATGGTCAGTGAGTACAATGCCACACAACGTTGGGATCTGATCTACTCATACAACGCGGTGATCGATTCTCCGGAGGGGGATCGAGTTGCGGTGGCCTCGGCGGAATTTGATGACGCTGTGGGTGGGCTTGGGTCGGATTTTGATCGTGTTGAGGACCGAGGTGAAGCGGGATTCGCTGACCGTTCGGAGTTTGTCTACGGCGAAGTCAGGCCAGGAGTGAGCGGTTATGTGCTTCTCGCGCAAACCAGAAGTGCCGTCTACGAAATTCGACTGGAAGCCGAAGGCGACTCCGCCGAGGGTGATGTGCTGGTTCCTCTGATTCCGATGCAAAAGGAAGCCGAGAAGCTGGTGAGAATATCGGTGATCGAATTCGAGCTTTGGATCCCGGGGCGCGACGACTGAGGTTGATCGGGGCTGTCCAGCGTGCCCCTAGGCCACGCCTGCCATGAAGTGGTGGCGGCACAGGGTCGTGTACGACTCGTTCCCGCCGATGTGGACCTGCTCGCCCTCGTAGATCATGACTCCGTCGACTACGCGGGCGTTGTGCGTGGCGCGGTTCCCGCACCAGCAGCGCGCGTAGACCGGCAGGATCTCTATCTTGTCCGCGAGCTCCACCAGACGCTTCGACCCCGGGAACAGGGCGCCCTGGAAGTCGGTCAGGATCCCGTAGCAGTACACGTCGATACCCATGCCGTCCACGACGCCCGCCAGCTGACCCACCTGCTTGAACGACAGGAACTGGGCCTCGTCGCAGATGACGTAGGACGCCTTGCGCTCGGCGACGTCGTCGTACAGGTCCAGGGAGTCGCCGACCTCGACGGCCGGTGAGGTCAGGCCCAGTCGGGAGGAGATGATCCCCGAGCCCGCGCGGTCCTGTTTCGTGTACAGGACGCCCTCACCCCCGCGGGAGTGGTGCTCCTGGAGTGCCATGGTGCTCTTGCCCGAGTTCATCGAACCGGTGAAGTACTTCAGCTCCGCCATGTCTCTTCCTCGGTCGCGGGCGCTGCTTGGGGGAGGCCCGGACTGCCGCCGAGGCCAGCAGCGAAGATACCAGCGGGGAGCGGGGGCCGTTCACACCCGTCCGGGCTCCTACCGCTCGTGATCGCGGTTTCGGTGTGGGTTTCACGGGCTGTTGCGGGGCTTGTGCGCTCCGCCTTGGGACCGGCCCGAAACCGGCTGACTCTGCTTGTGGGAAGTAGCACGCGGTGGGTGCGCTCGCGTGGATGTGGGTTCGTGACGAGGCGGAAGGCGGGGGAGAGTACCGTCCTGGGGTGCGCGGTTCCCTTGCGGGGCCCGATCGGTCACCATCGGCGCTCCCTGGTTGTGGTGGTTCGGGATTCCGCGCCAAGTATGGACGCGCTTGGAAGCGTCCGAAACGGCTTCGATATATTTGGGCGCGCCTGGTACTCATTCAAGGTGCCGGTGTGAGGGGGAAAGTGACGTTGCGGCGGGATCAGGTCACCCAGTTCGTGGAAAGCCGTGGGTTCTCCAACGCCATGCTTGCCGTGATTCTGGCCAATGCCGTCATATTGGGTTGGGCAACCTATGGGGGTTCTGCCCTTCCGTATCTCGAAGGCGTCGAGCGGTTCGTGATCGGCCTGTTCGTGGTCGAGATGTTCCTCAAGCTGTACGCCTGGCGCGGGGGCTTCTGGCGGGACGGCTGGAACTGGTTCGACTTCGCGGTGGTCGTGATCTCGCTGATTCCGGCGACCGGTCCCTTCGCGGTGCTGCGCATCCTCCGGGTCCTGCGCGTTCTGCGCGTGGTCACCGCGGTCCCGCAGATGCGCCAGATCATAGGCGCGCTCTTCAAGGCCGTCCCCGGCATGGGCACGGTGATCGGGCTGCTGCTCATCGTCGTCTACACGTCCGCGATCCTCGCCCAGCAGATGTTCGGTGAGACTGTCCCGGAGTTCTTCGGGAACCTCGGCACCACCCTGTACACGATGTTCCTGCTCATGACCACGGAGAACTGGCCGGACGTCTCGGACGCGGTGCTGGAGCACCATCCGTCCGCCTGGATCTTCTTCGTCATCTACATCGTGCTCACCGCGTTCATCATCCTGAACCTGGTGATCGGTGTGATCGTCACGTCGATGGAGCAGGAGTTCAGCAAGGGTCGCTGGGCGGAGGACCAGGAACTCGAACTGGTGCAGCACAACGCGGTCATGGACCGCCTCGCCGAGCTGGGCGAACAGGTGCGCCGACTCGAGGACCGCCTCGGGGCGGAGGGCGGCGACGCTCAGGACGCCACTGCCAAGGTCTCCGTCGGGGACGGCGGGGATCCACCGTCCGGCCAGGAGTCCTCGGGGGGCGGCTCGGGCTGACCCGGCTCCGCTCCCGGTCAGGTCAGGGCGGTGGTTCGTGTTGGCACCCTCGCCTTGAGCGATGGAAGGGCCGGAGCGTCAGGGGGAGATTTTTGGAGATCCGTCCCAATCTCCTTCCGCTCCCTCACCTCCTGACGTTGTCAGTCGCGAGGGAGGACAAAGGCTCCCTTGCCGTTGACGATGCGAACATAGCCGCGTTCCTCGAGAAAGCCAGTCGTCTTTCGGACGGTCCCTCGTGCCAGGCCGAACTCCTGGACGAGTCCGGTGATGCTCGGGATCTGCCTGTTTGGTGGATAGTCGCCACGCTCGATCCGCGCGATCAGTACGGCGGCCAGCTGTAGCCACACAGGATCTGGACCTTCGTAGTCCAACTCGCTATCGGCGTTGTAACCAGCGGGAATGCTCGCTTCTGCCATGTACCCGAGGCTGGCATGCAGTGGTCAAGCTAGTTTGTCTGGGGCAGGCTATGGCCAGGCATGGCATGGTCAAGGTATGGTTACATGCACCTGAACTAGAAACCCCGGCGACGTGCGGACACACGCCCCGGGGCCATGGCCGACCTGAAGAAAGCAGGACGACATGCAGATCCTACTGGGCCTCCTGGCCGTGCTCGCCGTACCCGTGCGGCTCGCACGCCCGACGCGCGGCCTCCACACCTCCCCCTACGGCTTCACCCGGGGACTGGTCGCCGAACTGCGACGACGCTCCCGACGGGTGCGTCGGTACGCGGACACCCTCCCCGAGGCCGTGAGGGTGTGCTGCGCGTGAACGCCCCCACCCCGTTCGGGTCCGGAACCCGTCACCGTCTCCCGCAGCGCACCGCTGCCAAGCACCACTCGCGGCAGTCACTCCGCTCCGGATCCGGCCCCAGCGCCGACGATCTGGTCGCGGAGATCCAAAGGGTCCTCGACAACCCGGGGCGGCCCGCGCACGCGACCCGCACCCTCGCGCGGGCGGATCTGCTGTTCTCCGAACTGGATCGCCTGATCATCTCCGGTGGGCTCCTGCCGAGGACCTGGCGGGCGTCCTCGCACCCCTTCGAGGCCCGCGTGCGTCACGGGATCGCTCACGAGTACGCGACCCAGTGCTACGACACGGTGAGCGAGGAGTTGAGGGAGACAGGGGGAGTGGTCGTCGCGTGGCGGGCGCTCCGTGCGGCGGCTCGGGCCTGGGAGCGGCTGGACAGGGCCCTGACGGAACGCGCTCCGCTCCCCGAACCCTGGAACCGCGAATAGCCCATGTCCCGGGGTGAACCGCCCCGGGCCCACCGCGACCCGCGCCGGTTGGGCGGTACCCAGCCGCCCGACCGGCGCTCCTGCTGCTCCGGGTCAGGGGCCGGTCAGGACGACCAGCTGCCGGGTCGCTCGGGTCATCGCGACGTAGCGGTCGACGGCCCCCTCCACACCTTCCCCGAAGCGCTCCGGGTCGACGAGGACGACCAGGTCGAACTCGAGCCCCTTCGCGAGTTGCGGGGTGAGTGAGCGGACCCTCGCCGTGGCCCGGAACGCGGGGTCGCCGATGACACAGGCGGTTCCCTCGGCGTTCTCGGCGAGCCAGGAGTCGAGGACCGCGTCCAGTTCCGTGCGCTGCCCGTGCTGGACGGGCACTCCGCCGCCGCGGATGGAGGTCGGGACGTTGGCGTCCGGCAGTACGGCGCGGATGACCGGCTCGGCCTCCGCCATGACCTCCTCCGGGGTCCGGTAGTTGACGCTCAGGGACGCGAGGGTGACCCGGTCCAAGCCCACGCGCTCCAGGCGTTCGTGCCACGACTCGGCCCGGCCCTGTCCGTCGGTGAAACCGTGCCGGGCCTGGGCCCGGTCGCCGACGATGGTGAAGCTCCTGGACGGGCACCGCAGCAGCAGCATCCGCCACTCCGCGTCGGTCAGCTCCTGGGCCTCGTCGACCACGATGTGCGCGAACGGCCCGGCGAGAAGGTCGGGGTCGGTGCCGGGCAGCCCGTCCTCGTCGATGAGGGTGTCCTGGAGGTCCCGGTGGTTCAGCATCGTCACCAGCCCCTCCCCGTCGTCGTCGGCCTCCAGCAGGTTCTCGATCACGGACGACCTGCGCTCGTGCTCGGCGGCGACGGAGGCCGCTCTACGGCGCCTGCGTTCGGAGGCCTTCGGGTCGCCGAGCCGCTGGCGGGCCGCGTCGAGGAAGGGGAGGTCGGAGACCGTCCAGGCCTGGGCGTCCTCGCGCTGGAGCCTCCTGACCTGGTCAGTCTCCAGCCAGGGCGCGCACAGCCGCAGGTAGGCGGGGACGGACCACAGATCCCCGACCAGGTCGGTCGGTTCCAAAAGCGGCCAGGACCGGTGCAGGGTGTCGAGCAGCTCGCCGTCCCGCAGCAGCGTCCCCTTCAGCATCGGCGGGCTGATCTCCTCGTCGTGCCGGTCGGCCACCTGGTCCGAGAGGATCTCCACCAGCTCGTCGAGGATGTGCTCCCGGGCGTCGTTGTGCGCGACGCCCGGGTCCACCGACCCGAACGCCTCGGCCCAGTCGGCCGCGCTCAGCCAGAGGTCGCACCAGGGGGTCGAGACCGTCATCCCCGCCTTGGGCGGCCGTTCGTAGAACCGGACCGCCGGTTCGATCGCGCCCACCAGGTCCACGGACTCCTTCAGCCGCGCTGCCTCGGGATCGGTCTCGGTCCTCGTGGTGCGGCCCTCGGGTACGAGGTCGCGCACCGTGCAGGTCTGGACGCCCTCTTCGCCAAGACTGGGCAGGACGTCGGCGACGTAGGCCAGGTACGGCTGGTGGGGGCCGACGAACAGGACACCGCCCCGGCGGTGGCCCAGACGCGAGTCCGAGTAGAGAAGGTGGGCGGTGCGGTGCAGGGCGACCACGGTCTTGCCCGTCCCCGGGCCGCCGTCGACCACGAGGGCGCCGCTCGCCCCGGCGCGGACGATGGCGTCCTGGTCTGCCTGGATGGTGCTGAGCACGTCGCGCATCCGGCCCGAACGGTTGGCGCCCAGGCTGGCGATGAAGGCGGACTGGTCGTCGAGCGCGGCGTGGCCCTCGAAGCCGTCCTCCGTGAACACCTCGTCCCAGTAGTCGCTGACGTGGCCGAGGTTCCAGCGGTACCGGCGGCGGCTGGCCAGGCCCATCGGGTTGGCGTGGGTGGCCGCGAAGAAGGGTTCGGCGGCGGGGGAGCGCCAGTCGATCAGCAGGCGCTCGCCCTCTTCGTCGGTGAGACCGAGCCGCCCGACGTAGACGGGTTCGAGGTCGTCCGCGCCGACCATGCGTCCCAGGCACAGGTCCGAACCGAACCGCCGCAGCGTGCGCAGGCGGGAGGAGAGCCGGTGCACCTCCATGTCCCGGTCCATGACCTCGCGCACCTTGCCCGTGGGTGCCCTGCGTCGTTCGTCCAGTCGGTCGGAGAGGTCGACGACGGACCGTTCGAGGGTGTCCCGGATGGCCGCGAGGTGCCGCTCGTCGTCGGACACCAGGGCCGGGTCGGCCTTGGGAGAGAGGTGGTCGGGCAGCTCGAAGACGCTTCTGGCCTGCTGTTTCACAACGTCCCCCGTGTCGTTGGTTCTGCTCACGGTCGACCATTCTGAGGGGAGAAGGGGGTCTTGCGGCAAGCCCCGGGGTGAGCTATAAGTTGAGAGTGGCAGGGAGTGTCCTTGGACCCCCGAAGCCCCTTCTGAACCGTCCTCCGTCGGTCGCACGACGTGGCAGGACACGGACCTCCGGTGAACCCGCGCCCCGGCGCGCGCCTCGTGATGCCCGCCCGAGCACCGCACGTACCGAGCAGCGCACGGTCGGCCCGTCAAGGGCCCCGGTGGGCGGCCCCAGCTCCGGACCGCCCACCCGGACCGAACCCGAGAACGGGCTCACTGAGCGCTCTCGGACAGAGCCCGAACCGGTCCGGGGTGGGGGCGCCGATCGGAGTGTCCGTTTAGGGTGGGAACATCCTGTGTAGCGCTGGGCGTCTGTTTGGTGGCGAGAAGGTTCTGGGTCGGCCTCGATCTTGGGTTTTCTCTGTTCTCCGAGGCGAAAGCGGTATAGGAACGACGGGGACGGAAGGCCAGCGGGCCGCTGTGTGCCCCTGCTTGAAGAGAGAGCGACATCGATGCACGTTGAGCCCGAAGACGACGGCCGGACCTCCAGGCAACGGGACCGGGACCGCAAGTACCGGGAGCACGTCGCCAGAGTCCAGCGCCGGGACCGGCTCGACAGCTGCGTCACCGACGTGCGGCTGATCTACCAGGGCCTGCGGCACCGCGCCGAGCGCGGCTCCCTGGAGTGGAGCGAGTTCGACCGGCTCTGGCGCTACCACGGAGAGGTCGAGAAGACCGTCTCCCAGTTCACCGCCGCCGAACAGGACCAGATCCTGGAGGAGTACCCGAGGCTCGCCGCGCAACTGAGGTCCGAGTACCGGCTCTGAGCGCGCCGGGCCCGTGTCGCCCGGGCAGACGCGAGGGGGACGTCGGTAGTGTGCCGTCCATGACCTTCGCGAACGTCGGCACCCTGGAGACCGCCCCGGGCAGGCGGGACGAGGTCGTGGCCGTCCTGACCCGACCCAACCCCGAACTGCGTGCGGCCGGTTGCCTGTCGTACGAGGTGGGCGTCGACGACGCCGCCCCGGACACGGTGTTCGTCATCGAACTCTGGGAGTCGGAGCGCGCGCACCGCGCCTCCCTCGAGCTCTCCAGCGTCCGGGCCGCCATAGCCGAGGCCCGGCCCCTGCTGAGCGGCCGGACCACCGGGGATCGCTTCACCGTGGTCGGTTCGCCCCTGCATGACTGAGGCGCTCAGATCCAGGACTGGTTGAGGGCCTGCGGGCCGGTGGGCTCGTCGTTGGGGTCGACCTCGTGGTTGCCTCCGTTTCCGTTGGTCCCGTCCTCGCGCGCGCCGCTGTCGGGGTCGCGGTCGCTGGGGTGGCTCCGCGCGCGGGAGCGCAGCTCGCGGCGCAGCCTCTCCAGCTGACGCAGGCTGGACAGGGTGTCGGGGTGTTCGGGTCCCTGTACGCGGCGGCGGTCCGCCACCAGGTCCTCCAGAGCGCGGACGGCACCGCCGGTGTCGTGCGCGCGCGCCTGCCAGCACGCCAGGTTGTGCCTGCTGGTCAGTGTGCCGGGATGGTCCGCGCCCAGCACCTCCTCCTGGACCTCGACGAGTTCGCGGAGATCGCTCACCGCTCCCTCCGGGTCCCCCGCGACACCGCGCCAGTGGGCGAGGTTGTGCAGGGTGCTGAGCGTGTTGGGGTGGTCGGGCCCCAGGTGCTCGCGCTGGTCGGTCAGGAGCGAGCGGGAGGCGTGCACCGCCGTGGGCAGGTCTCCGGACTCGGCCTGGCACACCGCCAGGTTGCCCCGCGTGCTCAGGGTCTCCACCCGGTCCGAGCCCACCACGCGGTCCAGGTCCGCGAGGAGTCTCCGGTAGAGGGTGATCGCCCCGGCGGTGTCGCCCGCCTGCGCGCGGAGGTAGGCCAGCCCGTGCCGGGTGCGCAGCGTGTCCAGGTGGTCGGGGCCCAGGACCCGGAGCTGGCGTTCGTAGTGGTCCTCGAAGGCGCGTTGGGCCTGTGAGAGGTCGGCGGTCGCGCCCGTCCAGTAGGCGAGTGGGTCCGTGATGACGGGTGACCCGCCCCGGCCGCCGTGCCGGAAGAAGTTCCCCGTCTGCTCGGTCCGGTTGACCGGTGCGGGTTCCAGGGTGTGCGCGACCGCCTCGGTCAGCACCTCCCAGTACGTCACGGCCCATTCCACCTGCCGGGACGAGTCGAGGCCGCTCCCGGCGCGGAACAGCACCGGGTGGATGCCCTCCTCCCACAGCCAGCTCCACACCCGGACCCGTCCCGTGGTGCGCTCGCGCAGCACGGCGGTGTTCGAGCGCAGACGGCGGCCCAGGGCGGAGTCGCGGGCGGTGTCCGGCCACACGTCCACCAGCCCGTCGGCGATGGCACGGACCGCTTCCCTGGTGGGCCTGGTGCGGGTGTGTTCGAGGGTGGCGCGCTGGGTGAGGTGGTGGGCGCCGATCACCAGAGGCGTGTCCCGGGCCACGAGGTTGAGGCGCTCCAGTGAGGCCAGCGCGAGGCGGACCTCGTGGCGGCTCAGGGTGCGCGCGGGGAAGGTGCGCCGCCCCAGGTAGGTGCGGACCGGGCGGGAGACGGCGACCTGTTCCGGTGTCGCGGCGGAGTCCAGGAGGGCGATCAGCCCCATGAGGGGGCGGGCCACCCCCTCGGGGCGGTGGGCGTCGGCGCGTTCCACGGCCAGCTCCCACGTGGCGGAGACCGGGGAGTCGGTGTCCCACTGGGGGAAGGACTCCCCGCGCTCGGCCGCGCGGCGGTGAAACAGGGCCAGGTAGGCGGCGGGGGAGAGCTGGAGGTCGGCCATGTACGCGGTCGCCTGGGAGAGGGCCAGGGGCAGGTGGTCGAGGGCGGCCGCGAGCTGGCGCAGTTCGTCGCCGGTGTGCGCGATCCCGGCTTCCACGAGTGCGGCCCGAAGGTAGCCGCCCGCCTCCGCCTCGGAGAACCCGGGGACGGTGTGCGGGGGGTGCCCGTGCGGGGCGAGGTCGTGGCGGGTGGTGACGAGCATCCGGCCGTGGGCGCGCTCCGGCGGCGGCCACAGGTCCTCGACCTCGGCCGGGTCGGCGAGGTCGTCCCACACCACCAGCCAGCGGTGCTCCTCGGCGTCCACGGGGTCGTGCAGCCAGGACAGGAACTGCCCGGCGGCGAGCTCGGGGTCGTCGGGGACCCGGGCGAACAGCTGCCGGGCGGCCTGTGCGTAGGCGAACACGACCCCGTCCCGGGTGGTGGCGTCCGCCCACAGCAGGACCTCGGGGCGCTGGTTCGGCACGGGGTGGCCGCTGAGGAACCGGGCGTGGTGGGCGGCGAGCTGGGACTTGCCGACCCCGCTCCCACCGGACAGCACCTGGTGCGCGGCGGGGAAGCCGAACCCGCCCAGGGCCTCCTCAAGGGTGTCGGAGAGGGCACGCCGCCGGTGGTGTTCGGCGGGTTCCGGTACCAACCCCACGCTGATCGGCCAGTTCACCGGGTTTCGGCTGGTGTGGAAGTCAGTTCCAGAGGTTGGCGTGCCCGTAGGGACGGGGTGGTCGGGGCGTGGGCCGAGGTGGTGGTCCTCCGCGGCCTTGCCGTTGCCGTGTTCGTGGCCAGAGCTCAACAGCCACACCCTTCCCGGGGTCCGAGGGAGTCGCGCGCCCAGCGTGCTTACGTGTCGTATGCCCCGATCGGGACTCGGGAACCCCGGGGGCAAAGGGGTTTCGGTCGATCCAGTTCCCATCACGGAGGGGAGTCAACCCCGTCGTTTGCGCTATCCCAGGTCAGTGGTTCGAAGGAGGCTCGCGGTGACGGTTGGGGTTTCGGGGAACTCTTCGTGAACGAGGGCGTCCGCCCGCTCCCCCGGGCGCTCCGTGGGCTCAGCCCCGGAGGACCTCCTCGATCAGGGCGTCGCGTTCACCGGCCGTCTCGGCGCGCAGGGCGTTGGCCACGGCGAACAGCTGTTCCGGTGCGACGGTGCCGCTGGGGTGCACGCTCGCGATGGCCCCGTCGTCCAGGCGTGTGCGGACCTCGCTCAGGTGGGGGCCGTACCCGTTGTCCGTGCCACGGTGAACGACCACCATGGAGTCCTGTTCGGAGCACTCCACACCGGGGAAGCCGCAGCCGTCGTGGATGCCCGACGCCCGCTGCTCCGGGGTCCAGCTCAGCACGTGCAGGGACTTCGGCGAGTTCTCCACGGGCCGGTCAGAGCCAATGCCCGGTCCCGCCGCGACCTCCCTGGTGGCAGCCGATGACCCCTCGGGGCCGTCCAGGGCCGGGGCAGCGCCGCCCTCCGAGCGCGGCGGGACCTTGCGCTCCGGCTCCGTGCCGAGGGGGTCGGCCTCCTCCCCGGCCACGTAGGTCATCCGTAGGCCGCCGTGCACCTCGTGGACCCGGACCGGCGACCACTTCGGGTGGTCCAGGACCGCGATCGTGTGCCCGAACCCGCTGATCTGGCTGATCGATCGCCGTTCGGTGGACCGGTCACGGGTGTGGTCCGCGGCCATCGGCAGCAGCAGGAGTCCCGCGGCGGCCACCGCCACTCCGGGCAGGACACCGTGCCGGTGGCGTCCGCGGCCGAACACGACGCACGCACCGAGCGCGGCCGTGGCCACGACGGCGCTGACCACGGCGCCGTTGACCTGGGAGTCGCCCGGTACGGGGGCGAACGTTGGCGACAGGAGCCTCATCACCAGGGGAGTGGCCAGGGAGGTCCCCGCCACCAGACAGGCGCACAGGGCCGGGTGACGCACCCCCGCGCCGCCGAGCAGGCCAGCGGCGATCAGCACCATCAGCACCGCGCCGCCAACCGCCACCGGGGTGACCAGCAGGGTTTCGAGTTCCGGCCGTCCCAGGTCCAGGCCGAGGGCCAGCTCCCACACGGCGACGGGGAACAGCGACATCAGCGGCGCGCCCACCAGGCACACGAAGAGGATCGCGCCGACCGCGGCGACCCGGGGTCGGCCCGTTGGCGCTCGTGTGAGCACGCCCTCCATCAGACCCGAACCATCCTCCTACGCGGGGACGCCACGTTACGCCTGTCGTCGCTCGGACGCCAGGTGCGAGAACCAGGTTTGGCCCCCGCAGGCGGTCCGTCCGGTCTCAGTGCCCCAGTTTGCGTACGTACGGGCGCCTGGCCTGGTCGAACTGCTGCCACCTGGGGTCCAGCTGGGTGCGCAGCTGCACCTTGCCCTCGGGCCACTCCATGAGGAGGTGCTCGAACTCGGGCAGCACCCCGGAGTCCGGATCGAGGTAGTAGACGTACATCCGCTGCCCGGCGACGGTCTGCTGCATGAACAGCGCGCCGTTGTCACCGAGCAGGCCGGACACCCGGGCCTCCAGGTCGGCGAGCGACACGAGGGAGGTCTCCTGGGGGAGCCGGTCGGCGTCGGCGTCCGCGTACGGAACCAGTACCTGGACGAACAGGGACAGGGCGGGGAAGTCGCGGCGGGTCACGGGGTGCCGGACCAGGACCTCGATCGGGCCCTGCAAGGGAAGTCTGCCGTGCAGCGTCACCCAGCCGTCGGTCCCGCCGAGGAGGTCGCCCATCTGCTTGGCCACGGCCGGCATGGAGGTCGGCGGAAGCGGGTCCATGGGCCGCTCGTCCAGCGACGTCACCTTCCCGACCCAGCGCACGAACTGGTCCTCGCCCAGGGCCAGCAGCGTCACGTGCTCGGCGACCGCCTGACGGGTCTCGCCGGACAGGAACATGTTGTCCGGGTGGTAGACACCCACCTCGATCCTGCTCGTGCCCTGGTTGACGCGCATGGACACGGACACGTGGGACAGGTCCAGCTCGTGGTCGTCCCAGCGCACGGTGTTGCCGAGCTGGTCGTGGTCGGCGGGGCGGACCGGCAGGAACCGCCACTCGGAGTCCTCGGGGGCCGACCGGGACCAGCGCTCGGACTGGACGCGCGCCTCCTCGGAGACACCGGGGCGCAGGGTCAGCGCGTAGGAGGGAGCGTCGGTGAGCTTGGAGGGGTCGTCCAGGGCCGCGAGCTGTTCCAGGAGCTTGGCCGGGTCGACGTCGGCCGACAGGTCGAGGTCCTCCAGCCCGCCCTGCGGCTGGGGCGCGGGCCCCACCTCCCAGTCCAGATCCGGATGGATCGCCTTCACCAGTGCGGAGACCCGCTCGGCCACCTCTGCGGGGGCCGGGGCGTCGGACTCGACGGACTCGGCCAGGGGCGAGCGCACGGTGGGCCAGGCGTCCCAGAAGGCCGTGACAGCGGCCGTGGACGCGTTGGAGTCGGAGGAGTCGGCGGAGCGGCGACGACGGAACAGAGCCATGCACATGATTTTCGCAGAACCAGACGACCACCCTCGCCCCCCGGGGCGGGCGCGTCCCAGAGCACACCGTCGGGTGGGCCCGTGCGTGGCACCCTCCTCCGCGGGGCGCATAGGCTGGAGGGCGTTATGACTTTGCGTGTACTGGCCGCCATGTCCGGCGGGGTCGATTCCGCGGTAGCCGCGGCCCGTGTGGCCGAGGCGGGGTACGACGTCACCGGCGTTCACCTGGCCCTTTCCAAGAACCCACAGTCCTACCGCACCGGCGCCCGGGGCTGCTGCACGGTGGAGGACTCCCACGACGCCCGGCGGGCGGCGGACGTCATCGGCATCCCCTTCTACGTGTGGGACATGTCGGAGGAGTTCGACCGCGAGGTGGTCCAGGACTTCGTCGCCGAGTACGAGGCGGGAAACACCCCGAACCCGTGCCTGCGGTGCAACGAGAAGATCAAGTTCGAGGCGGTGCTGGACCGGGCCGTCGCGCTGGGCTTCGACGCCGTCGCCACCGGGCACCACGTCCGCAAGGTCGACGGCCGTCTGGTGCGCAGCGTCGACGAGGGCAAGGACCAGTCGTACGTGCTGGGCGTGCTCAACGCCGAACAGCTCGACCACGCGATGTTCCCGCTCGGCGACTGCACCAAGGACGAGGTGCGGGCCGAGGCCGAGCGCCGTGGGCTCTCGGTGGCGGACAAGCCGGACAGCCACGACATCTGCTTCATCGCCGACGGCGACACCGCCGGGTTCCTGAACCGGCGCCTGGGCGAGAAGCCGGGTCCGATCCAGGACGAGGACGGCAACGTGGTGGGCACCCACCAGGGGTCGCACGCGTTCACGATCGGCCAGCGCAAGGGCCTCGGGCTGGGCGGCGCACCGAACCCTCGGTACGTGCTGTCCATCGAGCCGGTGAACAACACGGTGACCGTGGGTCCGCGCGAGGCTCTTCGGGTCGACGAGATCGTCGGGACGCGACCGGTCTGGAGCGGCGGCGGTCCGCTGACCGAGCCCACCGACTGCCACGTCCAGCTGCGGGCGCACGGCGAGGTGTACGCGGCCACGGTCGTCCAGCGTGAGGCCGAGGACGGTCCGGAGCTGCTGGTCCGTCTGGTCGAGCCCGCGCGCGGCGTCGCGTCAGGCCAGGCCGTGGTGGTCTACGACGGCGACACCGTGCTGGGATCGGCGACCATCCGGTCGACCGCGCGTTCGGAGGCGGCCCGGGGAGCCGCGTCGGCGTGACCTTCGGTGGTCGAACACCGGTGAAACCGTCACAGTAGGACACATAACACGCGCTTTCTCGCCCGCGACCCTTGCCGAAGTTAGGTAAGGCAATGCAAAGTTGTGGGGTCAAGGTGTAAGGGGTCCGGTCCATGCCGCAGTTCGCGTTTCTCGAGGGTCAGCCCTTCTGGGTGATCTACTGCACCCTGCTCGTGGTGATCCTGCTGCGCGCCCCCGCGACCTACTGGATCGGCCGGGGGCTGGGCGCCGGGGTCACCCGCAGCCGCATGGGTGAGCGCCTCGGCCCGAAGCTCGACGCCGCCAAGCGGCGCATCGACCGCTACGGCGCGCCCGTGGTCACGCTCAGCTTCTTCACCGTGGGCATGCAGACGGCGATCAACTTCTCCGCCGGCGCCGTGCGGATGCGCTTCCCCCGCTACTTCGCCGCCGTCTTCGTGGGCGGTCTGGCCTGGGCGGGCCTGTGGGGCGTGGTGATCGCCGGACTGGTCGGCACCTGGCTGGAACTCTTCCTCAAGTCCCCGTGGACGGCGGTGGGCGTGGTCGCGGCCGCCGTCGTGGCGGTGACCGTGCTGGTGGTGCGCTCGCGCGTGGCCAACCGCTCCCGTGACACCGAGGGGACGCCGGACGCGGAGCCGGTCCGCGTCGGCGAGGCCGCCGAGCGAGTCGACCCGGACTCCCCCCGCACCTGAGCCCCCGCGCTCTGCGGACACGGTCCGGGCGGAAGGCGGTAGCGAGATCGCTGACCTCCGCCCACTGCGAAACATCCGGATTCCCACCGCACCTGAGCCCCCGCGCTCTGCGGACACGGTCCGGGCGGAAGGCGGTAGCGAGATCGCTGACCCCCGCGCACCGCGAAACCCCCGGGCCTCCGCGCTCCGCGAAACCCTCACACCCCCCTGACCCCGCGCCCCGTGAGCACGGTTCGGGCGGAACACGGAACCGACTGACCCCCGGGGCCTCCGCGTACTCCGACAACCCCCGGGGGCCTCGCGCTCTGCGGACACGGTCCGGGCGGAGCGCGCAACCGGGATCGCTGACCCCCGCGCACCGCGAACACTCCGTGGGGGACCGAGCCGCCCCCGAGCCTCCCGCGCCCTCTAGCGTGGGGGCATGCGTATCTCTGTTGACGCCGTTCTCTTCGACATCGACGGCACTCTCGTGGACTCCACCGGCGCCGTCGAGCGGACCTGGCGCCTGTGGGGCGAGGCCCACGGCATCGACCCGGAGGAGATCCTCGCCGTCTCCCACGGCAGGCGCTCCGAGGACACCATCGCGATGTTCCTCCCCCAGGACCAGGTGGCGGACGCCGCCGCCGAACTGGAGGAGCTGGAGCTGGCCGACCTCGACGGCGTGACCGCCCTGCCCGCCACCCGCGAACTCCTCACCGCGCTGCCCACCGAGCGCTGGGCCGCCGTCACCTCGGGCTCACGCAGGCTCATGCGCACCCGCCTGGAGGCAGCGGGCCTGCCCGTCCCCGAGGTGCTCGTCACCGCCGACGACGTCACCGAGGGCAAACCCCACCCCCAGGGCTACCTCCGGGCCGCCGCCGGGCTCGGCTTCGACCCCGCACGCTGCCTCGTGGTGGAGGACGCACCCGCCGGGGTCCGCGCGGGCCTGGCCTCCGGCGCCGCCGTGCTGGCCGTGGCCACCTCCCACAGCCGCACCGACCTGGAGGGGCTCGGCGCCACCGAGCTCGTCGACAACCTCACCTTCTGCACGCTGGAGACCACCCGCGGCGAACTGGTCCTGAGTACCCCCTGACTCCACAGGCGAGCCGAGACGGGCCGGTTGCCCTAACCTTGGGCAACGTGAGTCAACAGCAGCCCCAACCCTGGCCCGTCGCGTCCGCAACCGGAGTCGGTTCCTGGCCGGGGGAGGACCCCGACGAGGCCATGAGGACCATCGTCGGCGAGCTCCCCGACCTCCCGCACCTGCCCGAGCTCCCCGCGCGGGGAGTCGGCGCCGACATGATCGGGCGCGCCGCGGGCCTCCTCGTCGACCTGCCCGTCGAGGTCCAGCCCACCGGATGGCGGGTGGTGGACACCCCCGGCCGCGACCTTGCCCGCGCCGGAAGCTTCCTCTCCTACGACCTGGACGCGCTCACCGAGCACCTCCACGCCTATGAGGGCCCGCTCAAGGTGCAGGTGGCCGGGCCCTGGACCCTGGCCGCCGCGATCGAGCTCCGCAACGGGCAGCGCGTGGTCTCCGATTCCGGCGCCCACCGCGACCTCGCCGAGTCCCACCTGGAGGGGGTCCTCGCGCACGTCGCCGACGTGCGACGCCGCGTCCCGGGTGCCCGGGTGCTCGTCCAGGTGGACGAGCCCTCCCTGCCCGCCGTGCTGATGGGCAGCCTGCCCACCGCCAGCGGTCTCAGTGTCCTGCGCGCTGTGGACCGCGTCCGGGTCGAGGCGGTCCTGCGCACCCTGTTCGCCGCGATCGACGGTGCCGGCGCCGTGCCCGCCGCGCACTGCTGCGCGGCGGGGGCACCCATCGACCTCCTGCGTCGAAGCGGTGCCCGGGCCCTGAGCATGAACGCGCGCCTGCTCGGGCGGGCGCACGACGAGATGGTCGGCGACGCCGTCGAGTCGGGTGTCGGCCTCCTCCTCGGGGTCGTCCCCTCGACGGACCAGCCCGAATCCGGCCCCGCCGGGGCCTCCGGAACCGCCGCCGACGCCGCCACGGCCGCCGCCCGCAGGTCCCCCGGAATGTCGGACCCGGCGACTATCGTCGACCCCGTAAGAGAGCTTTGGAACCGGTTGGGATTCAGCCCTGACCTGCTGTCCCGGGTGGTCGTCACCACGCCCACCTGCGGGCTGGCGGGGGCCTCCCCCCGGCACGCCAGGGCCGCCCTGGAAGCTGCCCGGGGCGGGGCACGGGTCCTGCGGGACGAACCCCGCAGGCGCGACCTTGCCCGCGCCGGAAGCTTCCTCTCCTACGACCTGGACGCGCTCACCGAGCACCTCCACGCCTATGAGGGCCCGCTCAAGGTGCAGGTGGCCGGGCCCTGCACCCTGGCCGCCGCG